>NZ_CP013264.1:600000-785000 GCF_001456115.1 Sphingobium baderi
CAATATCCTCCAGCGGCGTCGCATGATGCTGGGTATAGCTTTCAAAACCGGGGATGCGGGCGGCCATCACGCCATGGATGTCGCGCCAATAGCGCGAGAAAAGATCGCGCGTGATGCCCGGCTTGCGCTCCAGCAGCGCGATGGTGGTCGGCATTCCCATTACAGCCAGCCAGCCATGACCGGCGAGGAGGGGTCGCCATCGCCATGGCGGCCGCGCCATTCAGGCGGGGTCGCCCCCAGGCCCCCGTCGGCCTCGGCATGATCCTGCCGCCAGTCGAGCAGGCCATGGCGATGCGCGATGCGCCATTCGCCGTCGCGCCGCTCGAACCGGTCGATATAGCGTCCCCCGATCAGGATGACGCCGCCCCCGGCCAATGAGAACAGGGTCCAGGGCGGATAGTCGGCCGGCACCTGGTGAGAGGCGCGCAGATACGTCTCGCTCCAGGCGGTATCGCCGTCAAAGCGAATGGTGATGTTGCTGACCTGATGATGGGTCGGGCCGATCGGATCGATCAGTCCCTTCGCCTGCGCCACGAAATCGCGCCACGTCCCTTCGATCGAGAAGAATTTATAGGTGGCGTCTTCGTGGAAGACGCTGTCCATCAGGGTCCAGCGGCGACGGTCCACCGCGTGGCAATAGCGATGTATGACGTCCATGATCTCGAACCGCCATGCCGCCTGTTCAAGCGTTACGCCTGCCATAATGCGCCCTCCACCGGCAACACCGTGCCTGATACATAAGCGCCCGCGCGCGACGCGAGGAAAAGGACGGCTCCACCGATATCCTCCGGCGATCCCAGGCGCCCGGCAGGGATGCCCGCGATCATCTGGTCCTTGAGGCCCGGCACCGCCGCGAAGAAGCCGTCGGTCATGTCGCTGGGGAAGAAACCGGGCGCGATGGCGTTGACGGTAATCCCCTGCGCGGTCAGGTCCGACGCCATCATGCGCGTGAGTTGATGGATTGCCGCCTTGCTGGCGCCATAAGCATAGGCGCCGTTGCTGCTGCGGCCCCAGAGCGCCCCGATGGAACCGATGGAAATGATGCGCGCGGGATCGCCCGGGCGGGAAGCAGCCTTGAACTGCGGCAGCAACGCCTGCGCCAGGAAGAAAGGCGCGCGCAGGTTGAGACCGAGTTCGCGATCCCACTGGTCGGCGCGCGCATCCTCTATCGCCCCCGCGCTGAACAGACCGGCATTGTTGACCAATATGTGAAGCGCGGGCACCCGCCCGGCGATGTCGGCCGCGGCGGCCTCCACCCCGGCGGTCGTGCCAAGGTCATGGGCGAGAAAGGTCGCCTTGCCCGGGCCATCGAGACTGGCGGCAAAAGCCTTGCCTGCCTGCACGCCGCGCCCGACGATCAGCACGTCCGCGCCGGCCTCCACCAGCGTGCGGCTGATCATCGCGCCGACTCCCTTCGCACCGCCCGTCACCACGGCGGTCTTCCCCTGGACGGAAAACAGCGTGTCGAGGATGCTCATGCCGCAGCCGCCTTGGCGATGTTGAGGGTCTGAAGCGCGGTATAGGGATAAAGCCCCTCGATACCGCCTTCGACGCCGAAGCCGGACTGCTTGTTCGCCGGAAAGGGGACGGCCGGATCGAGCGCGCAATGCTGGTTCACCCAGACGCTGCCGCTTTCCAGGCGCAACGCGACTTTCGCGGCGGCTTCGGGGTCGCTCGACCAGATGGAACCGCCCAGCGCATAGGGCGACGCGTTGGCGCGGGCGATCACATCGTCGACGTCGCTGTAACGGATGATCGGCAGGATAGGGCCGAACGGCTCCTCATCGACGATCACATCCCCCTCGGCCACGTCGCGCACGACGGTCAGCGGCACGAAATAGCCGGGGCCTTCGGGCAGTTCGCCGCCCGCGATGATCGTGCCGCTGGCCTTCGCGCCCGCCAGATAGTCCAGCACCTTGTCATATTGCGCCTTGTTCTGGACCGGGCCGAATTGCGCTTCGGGATCGCGGCCGCCAGCGAGCTTCGAGCCCGAAGCATAAGCCGCGATTTCCGCGCACATGGCGTCGTACAGGCTCTCATGGACATATAGACGCTTGATGATCGCGCAGACCTGACCGCTGTTGAAGAAGGCGAAGGCGAAGATGGCGGGCGCGATGGCCTTCACGTCCGCGTCGGGCAGCACGATCGCGGCATCATTGCCCCCCAGTTCGAGCGTGACCCGCTTGAGGGTGGGCGACGCCGCCTCCATGATCTTGCGGCCGGTGCCGGTCGATCCCGTGAAAGTGACCTTGGCGACGTCCGGATGGGCGACGAGATGCGCGCCTGCTTCATTGCCGCCTGACAGGATGTTGACGACACCGGCCGGCACGACATCCTTGATGAGTTCGCCCAGACGCAGGGTGGTGAGCGGCGTGGACGGTGCAGTCTTGACGACGATGCAGTTGCCTGCGGCCAGCGCCGGCGCGATCTTGTTGCAGGCGATGAAGACCGGCGCGTTCCACGGCACCACCGCGGCCACGACGCCCAGTGGCTTCCTGTGCAGTTCGACCCGGCGCGTGTCGTCCTCGATCAGGATTTCCGGTTCGATCCGCAGATTGGCATAATAGTTCAGATAGCCTTGGGCGAGGTGCGCGATCTCGAACTGGGCGAGCGCCATGGGACGTCCGGTTTCCTGGATGAGCAGCGCCGCCAGCTCGTCGCCATTGTCGGCGATGACCCTGGCCATGGCCGCAAGGGCATCGCCGCGCGCCTGCGCCGTGCTGTCGCGCCACGCCGGGAAGGCCCGCTTGGCCGCCGCCACCGCCTGATCGACTTCCGCTGCACCGGCGTCCGGCACCTGCGCCACGACGCTCTCGTCGCTGGGATCGATGACATCCATATGGCGCGCGGTATCGACCAGCGCCCCGTCGATCAGCATCTTGACCATCTTGTCCTACCTCTCCGGTGTCTTGTTCATTCTGTCAGGCGTTCTGGAGCAGCGGCGCGGGAGCACCGGCAGCGAGGATGGCCGCATCCTCGAATTTCTTGAGGATCATGGGTTCCAGCGCGCGCACCTTCTCGACATTGGCTTCCTTCACATGGCCGTAGCCGCGAATCTGCCCCGGCAGCGAGGCAAGCTCGACAGCGGCGGCATAATTAGCCGGCGTCAGGCGGCGCGCCACCATGAGCATCTGCGCTTCATAATGGTCGATCAGGCCGCGCTCCATCTTGCGCTCCTGCGTATAGCCGAAAATGTCGAAGGCGGTGCCGCGCAACCCCTTGAAGCGCGCGAGAAAGGTGAAGGCCTTACCCATCCACGAGCCGAATTCCCGCTTGATCAGGTGCCCGTCCGCGTCGCGCCTGGAAAAAAGCGGCGGAGCCAGATTGTAGCGCAGCTTCGCGCCGTCCTCGAACGCATCCTTGAGCTGCTGCCTGAACGCCGGGTCGGCATGCAGGCGGGCGACCTCATATTCGTCCTTATAGGCCATGAGCTTGGCGAAGTTGCGCGCCACCATGACGGACAGTTCATCCTTGCCCGGCGTCGCCAGCGATTCCGCCTTCGCCACGATATCGACCAGATCGCGGTAACGCTGCGCCCATGCGGCGTTCTGATAATCGGTCAAAAGCTGCGTGCGATGGGCGACAATGTCTTCCAGCTTCGTGAGCGGGATGAAGTCCAGTTCCTGCACATGGCTGACCACCGCTTTTTCGATGCGGGCCGGATCGATCGCCTTCAAGCGGCCAAGGGCGAAGGCGGCCTTGTTGAAGGGGACGGCGACGCCGTTGATCTCCACCGCGCGTTCAATGGCTTGCGGAGAGACGGGCAGCAGACCGAGCTGGCTCGCATAGCCGAGCATGAAGAGGTTCGCGGCGATGGTGTCGCCCAACAGCGCCAGGCCAAGGCCGGTGGCGTCCACGCCATGCAGGTCGGCCGACATCTTCTTAAGGCGACGGACGAGCAGCCCCTGGTCCAGCGTCAGGTCGGGATTGCGCTGGAAGGCTGGCGTCGGCGTGACACGCGCGTTGACGACCACCCTCGTGCGATCGGCCGACAATGTGATCGCCGGTTCCTTGGCCAGCCCCGCGACCGCGTCGAAGGCCAGCGCTAGGTCCGCCTCGCCGATGCCCAGTTTCTGCGCGCCAAGGTCGTCATTCCGTTCAGCGATGCGCAAATGGCTGAACACAGCGCCATTCTTCTGGCTAAGGCCGGTCATGTCGAACACCGATGTCGACTTGCCCTCCAGATGCGCCGCCATGGCGAGCAGCGCGCCGATGGTGACGACGCCGGTGCCGCCTATGCCAGAAATCATGATGTTATAGGCGCCGTCATGCAGCGGAACGATCGCCGGATCGGGCAGCGCCATGTCCGCCTCGCCGTCCAGCTGTGCCTTTTGGGGCTTGCGCGGCTCGGCGTCGAGGACGGTGACGAAGCTGGGGCAGAAACCCTTTACGCAGCTATAATCCTTGTTGCAGTTCGACTGGTCGATCTGCCGCTTGCGGCCAAGCTCGGTTTCCTTGGGCCAGACGCTCACGCAATTGGACTGGACCGAACAGTCGCCGCAGCCTTCGCACACCGCCGCGTTGATGAACATGCGCTTGGCGGGATCGGGAAACTTGCCGCGCTTGCGGCGGCGGCGCTTTTCCGCCGCACAGGTCTGTTCATAGACGATGACGGTGACGCCGGGCACATCGCGCAGTTCCTTCTGCACGGCGTCATAGGTGTCGCGGTGGTGGACGGTCACGCCCTCCCCCAGCCCGCTATGCGCGCCATAGAGGTCGGGACGGTCGGTGACGACGACGCAGCGCACCACGCCTTCGGCCAGCACCTGACGCGTGATGTCGCCGGGCGTCAGCGGCCCGTCGACCGGCTGGCCGCCGGTCATGGCGACGGCATCGTTGAACAGGATCTTGAAGGTCATGTTGACCTTCGCCGCGACCGCCCCGCGCACCGCAAGCAGACCGCTATGATAATAGGTGCCGTCGCCCATATTCTGGAAGATATGGTTCATGTCGCTGAAGTAGGCGAGGCTGTACCAATGGGCCCCTTCCCCGCCCATCTGCGTGTTGGGCAGCATTTCCGGCCCGGAATACATCGCCATGGCATGGCAACCGATGCCGCCCGCCGCGATCGAGCCTTCGGGGAAACGCGTACCGGTATTGTGCGGGCAGCCCGAACAGAAATAGGGGGAGCGCGCCGCATCGACGGGCTTGAGCGCAGCGATCGTCTCCATCTGGCGCGACAGGCGTTCGGCGCGCTCTGTCAGTGCTGCGTTCCCGGCACCCAGCCGGCGCAGGCGTTCGGCGATGACGAGCGCGAGCTGCACGGGTTCGAGCTGTTCGTCGGACGGGATCATGAAAACGCCGTCCTCGTCCAGCTTGCCGACGATGGGCGGCGTATCGGGGCGGCCATAGAGGATCGCCTTGGCCTGATTCTCGGTCAGCGGGTCTTTTTCCTCGATGAAGAGGAGTTCGGATTGGCCGGCGGCGAATTGAGCAAGGCCCTGCCGCTCCACCGGATACATGCAACCAAGCTTGTAGACGCTGATGCCCAGCGCGGCGGCGGCTTCGTCATCAAGGCCAAGCAGCTTCAGCGCCTGACGCACATCCTGCACCGCCTTGCCGGTCGAAACGATACCCAGCCTGCGGACCGGTGCGTCGACCAGCACGCGGTCGATGTGATTGGCGCGCACGAACTTCTCGATCAGCGGCCAGCGATAGCGCTTGACCACCGTTTCCGATGCGATGCGGTCGAGATGGGTCGGATAATTGTGAAAGCCGTTGGCGGGCGCCGCGCCGCGATCGGGCGTGATCGGGCCATTATCGCCGGAGCGGATATCGACCGTCATGGTCTGCTCCAGCGTCTCGTTGGTCAGCTTGAAGCCCGTATAAAGGCCGGTATAGCGCGACATCGCAATGCCCAGCAGGCCGAAGTCGATAACGTCCTGCACATTGGATGGTGCCAGGATCGGCATGCCCGCGTGCATCAGCGCCAACTCGCTTTGATGCGCGACGGTGGAAGACTTGCCCGAATGATCGTCGCCCGCGACGATCAGCACACCGCCATGGGGGTGCGTGCCCGCAATATTGCCGTGCTTGAACGAATCGCCGGACCGGTCGACGCCCGGCCCCTTGCCGTACCAGATGGCAAAGACGCCATCCTTGTTGGCGCCGGGCGTGGTGGCCAGCATCTGCGTGCCCCACACCGCGGTTGCGGCCAGATCCTCGTTCACGCCGGGCTGGAACAGGATGTCGTGGCTTTCCAACAGCTTCTTCGCCCGCCACAATTCCATATCGTAGGACCCGAGCGGCGAGCCGCGATAGCCCGATATGAAACCGCCGGTGTTGAGGCCGTTGCGCTGGTCGATTTCCTTCTGCAGCAGCGGCACGCGGATCAAGGCATGGGTGCCGCTCATGATCACCCGGCCGTCATCAATCGTATATTTATCGTCCAGTTTCACGTCACGCATGGGTTGTCTCTTTCGGCTCCGGCTCGTGCCAGGCAGCCGCCTTGTCGTGGAGGTAGGCAGCAAAGGCGGGGTAAAAATCGGCAAGGACAGTGCGGCTGGACGGGCGCATCGCCAGGCGATCGCGCCAGTCACGCAGGCCCGCAACGGAATCGATCAGCGAGGCGTCATAGCTGAACCGCATGACGCGCTCCCCCAAATCGACCGTATAAAAGGCGAACAGGTCGGCATGGGTCAGCTGCGCGCCCATCAGGAACGGCGCGGGCGCGATCAGACGCGAAAGCGCGCCCATCGCGCGCTCCACGACAGGCCGGACCGCCGCGATCGCCTCCGGCGCGTTTACGCCGCCCATGAAGACGCCGGGAAAGAGCGAGCGCAATGGCGCCTCGACATAAAGCTGCACGATGTTGATGATCTGCCGCGCACGCGCCCGCTCGAACGGATCGGCGGGATATAGGGGAACACCTGGCACCACATCTTCGATATATTCGACGATGGCGATGGTTTCCGCGATGCAACCGGCGGGGGTTCGCAGATAGGGGATCTTGCCCATCGCGCTCGCCGCCAGGAAAGCATCGTCCTGGCTGGCGCGGGTGGGAACGATCGTGAAGTCCGCGCCTTTCTCGATCAACGCAGCGCGCGCCGTGTTGAAATAATTGCTCACCGGATAGCCGTGCAGGGCCAGGGTTCCGGGCGCGGAATCGAATGAGGGACCAGTCATGTCATGCCGGGACCTGGGAAACGAGGATGTCGTTGCCGTCCACCTTCACGTCGTAACGCTGGAGCAGCAGGTCGGGATCTTCCTCGCATTCGCCGGTCACCAGATCGAAGCTCCAGCCGTGCCAGGGGCAGGTCAGCACCGTGCCGCACAGTTCGCCCTGATGCAGCGGGCCATGGGCATGGGGGCAACGCGCCGCCGTGGCGACGGGTGCACCGTTCACCAGGAATATCAGGATCTTTTCCGATCCCAGCGACACGCGGAGGGGCTTTTCCGCGCTCAGCTCCGACATTTCACCGACTTTCATCATATCCACTCCCTTGCGCCCCCTTGTCCGCGGGGGCATTGCCCCTGTCCTAACGCATCGGGCTCCGCCACGGCAGGGCGGGCGACGCCATATCCGTGCAAAAGGTGACAGCCGGGGATATTCGGCTCTTTCCGCCCGGAACGAAGGTTGCCGCTCACGGCGCTTCCTCCGCGAAGATCTTGCCCGGATTGAGGATGCCCTTGGGATCGAGCATATGCTTGATGTCGCGCATCAGCCCTCGCTCCAGCGGGTTGCGCGTGATCGACAGCCAGGGCTTTTTTTCCAGACCGATGCCATGTTCCGCGGACACCGATCCGCCAATCGGCCGCAGCGGTTCATAGACGCAGGCTTCGACCTGTTCGCGATCGCCCGCTCCACCAGCGCCAATGGCGATGTGCAGATTGCCGTCGCCGACATGGCCCAGGAAGGCGATGCCGCCATCGGGCCAGATGGCTTTCAGCCGCCGGGTGACCTCCGCCATATAAGCTTCCATGTCACCGACCGGCAGGCTTACGTCGAAAGCGTAGAAGGGCTGGAAATCATGGACGATATGTTCCAGATCCTCGCGGATGCCCCAGATCGCATCGCGATCCTTTTCGGAGCGGGCGACGATGGCGTCGTCGAACAGGCCCTTTTCCGCTGCATCGGCCAGCACCGCCTCGAACAGGTCGCGGTCGCGCTCATGGTCGGAACCGAGCGCCTCGATCATCGCATAATAGGGCTTGTCTGACCCCAGTGGCGCGGCATGGCGCCCGGCCCCGGTGTTGACGCGGTAGAAACTGTTGTCGACCAGTTCGAAGGCGCTGAGCAGTCCGCCGAGCGCGCCATCGACATAGCGCAGCAACTTGGCGATCCGGTCGAAGCTGTCGGCGCAGACCAGCGCGGTGTTGCTGCTGACCGGCCGCTCGCGCAGGCGCAGCACCAGACGGGTGATGACCCCCAGCGTGCCCTCGCTGCCGATGAACAGCTGTTTCAGGTCATAGCCGGTGTTATTCTTGATCATCCGGTTCATCGACGACAGCACCCGGCCATCGGCCAGCACAACCTCCATGCCCAGAACCTGCTCGCGCATCATGCCATAGCGGATGACCCTCATGCCGCCCGCATTGGTGGCCGCATTGCCGCCCAGCTGGCAGGAACCGCGTCCACCCAGATCGAGCGGGAAGCTGAGACCATAGGGTTCCAGATGGTCCTGGAAGCTTTCCAGGATCACGCCCGCCTGGACGATGGCGGTGCGGTTGGCGGGATCGACGCTCTCGATCCGGTTCATGCGTTCAAGCGACAGGATGATATCGCCCCGCCGCGTCTGGGTCGCGCGGACCCAGCCGGACATGCCGCCCTGGATGACCACCGGCTGGTCGGCGGCGTGGCACAGCGCCATCACCTGCGACACCTGCTCGGTGGTTTCCGGGCGCAGGAGTATGTCCGCTTCGACCCTGTCCATGAAATAACCCGGATAGCGGTTCGAAACATCCGCGCCGGCCAGGACGCCGCTCTCGCCCAATATGGCGCGAAGCTTGTCGATCAGGATGGATGATGGCGCCCCAGCAGCCGACGGCTCGCCGCTCATCGTGCCTTGAACCTGACCGGCAGCGTCTTGGGACCACGCGCGAAATAGGAATCGGACCATTTCACGGTGTCTCCGATCACCTCGATTCTTTCGAAACGGGCAGTCAGGATTTCCAGCGCCGATTTCGCTTCCATGCGGGACAGATAGGAGCCGAGGCAGAAATGCGGCCCCTGCCCGAACGACATGATCTCCTTGGGGTTGCGGTCCAGCACCAGTTCCTCGGATCGGTCAAATTTGCGCTCGTCATGATTGGCTGATCCGAGCAGCGGAAGTACCAGCGATCCTTTGGGAATGGCCACGCCCGCCAGCCGCGTATCGCAGGTCGTGTGACGGAACAGCATCTGCACCGGCCCGTCGAAGCGCAGCATCTCCTCCAGCAACGCCGGGATCTTGCCCGGATCGGCCCAGATCGCCTGCGCGATGTCGGGATGGGTCTTCAGGTGAGCGAAGGTGATGCCCAACAGGTTCGTGGTCGTCTCCACGCCGCCGATCAGCAGCAGGATCGCCATATTCAGCACTTCGCTGCGGGTCAGGCGTTCGCCATTGACCTCCGCCTGGATGAATCCGCTGATGAGGTCGGGGCCGGGATTGGCGGCCCGTTCGTCATAGACTTCCTCGAAATAGGCACGGATGGCCTGCGAGCTGCGCTCGATCTCGGCAAGCCGTTCGGGGCCATAGGCCGCGCGGTTACCGGCCGCGAGCAGATCGTCCACCCAGGTCTTGAAGTCCACCCGCCGGGCGATGTCGACGCCCAGCACTTCGGCGATGACGCTGACCGGAAACAGGCCGGAAAATTCCCAGACGAAATCGAACGTCCCTTCGGCGCCATGTTTGGCGAAGATGGCGTCGATCAGCTCGTGCGTGACGCTGCGGATGCGATCCTGCATCACACCGACGCGGCTCGGCACGAACGCCTTGTTGGCGAGCTTGCGGATGCGGACATGGCCCGGCGGGTCGAGCGAGATCATCGGCTGCACTTCGGGCACCGGATCATATTCGCCCAGCAACGCCGGCCAGAATTGCGCGGAGGAAAAGGTCTTGCCGTCGCTCAACACTTCCTCGACGTCGTCCCAGCGGGAAACGGCGAAGCCCTGCATCATGTCGAGCCATTTGACCGGTTCTTCGGCCCGCAGCCTGGCATAATGCGGATAGGGATTGGCGGTGACAGCCGGATCGAGCGGATTATAGGTCATGCCGCCTCACGCCGAAACAGTGTTGAACGCCGGGACGACGCCGAGTTGCTGGAAGACCGGAACCGCATCCCAGATGCTGCGCTCCAACACGATCTTGCCATTTTCGTCCCACCCCATGACGGTGACGCCGCGGGTCTTTGTGATCTTGCCCCTGGCGGGAACGCCCAGGAAATCGCCGGCATGTTTGGTTTCCCAGGTCCACTGGAAGGACCCCAGCCGATTGTCGCCGACATAATCGAACACGTCGAACCGGTTATAGCTTTGGGTCGGGTCTTCGATGACGAAGCCCTCGAAGAATTTGCGCAGCGCCGGGAGGTCATTGTTGATTCGAAGGTCGAAATTGACATCCTCGAACTGAAACTGCGGATTGTAGAGCGTCATCAGCTCATCGGTGCCGTCGGCGAACAGGCCGATCCAATATTGCGCCCAATCCTTGTTCATTTGCTCTCTCCTCTTCTGGCGCCCCTGCCGTGCGCGCCTGCGGCGCAATTCATCCGGCGCGCCGTTGGCCTATTGATAAGGCTGCACCGAAAAGCGGCCATGGCCAAGCGGGCGCGCGATTTGCTTTTCGTGCCAAAATCGCGGACATTTTGCGCCATTCGCCGTTATGCTGCACCGCAAAATGGCAGAAATCCGCCATTGCCTGCCTTCATCTATTGTCTCGTTAGGTCATCCCCTGTCACGCTGGGGCATTTTCTTCGAAGCGATATGGCTGTCTTCAAAGGGCAACTCTGAAATCACGTTCGACAGAAACGCCGTGTCAATCGGCGACGAATTATCAGGGAAGGAGAGACGCCATGAAACGCATCAGGAATCTGCCGCTTATAAGCCTCATGATATCGGCGGGTTTTGCCCTGCCCGCGGTCGCGCAGGAAGCTGCCCCCGCGCAGCAGTCGCAGCGGAGCAGCAATACACTCGACGACATCGTCGTCACCGCGACCAAACGTAACGAAAATCTAGTCAAGGTGCCCATTTCCGTCAGCGTCGTCACGGAAGCGGCGATCGCGGAACGCGGCATCACCCGTCCCGCCGATTTCCTGGCTTCGACGCCGAACGTCACTTTCGTCGAGGATAATGCGGGCGAGGCCTATATCAACATTCGCGGCCAGACGTCGGTGCGCAATTCCGATCCGAACGTGGCGATCGTCATCGACGGCGTCACCCTGTCGAGCGTCAAGCCGTTCAACCAGGACCTGTTCGGCATCCAGCAGATCGAGGTTCTGAAGGGGCCGCAGAGCGCCCTTTACGGCCGCAACGCCGCCGCCGGCGCCATCGTCATCACGACGAAAAAGCCGGGCGACACGTTCGAGGGGAATGTCGTCGCGGCCTATGGCAATTTCAACACGGCCCGCGCCAGCGCATCGGTCAGCGGCCCGCTTGCGCCCGGTCTGGGTTTCTCCGTCGCCGGCGCGTTCCGCGATACGGACGGCCCATTCACCAACGTGACCACTGGCGAGAAGGTCCAGCGGTTCCAGAACAGCAGTGGCCGCGCGCGTCTCGTCTACGACAATGACGGGCCGTTCACCGCCGACCTGAAGGTGACGGCGCTTCGTTCCAAGGGCGGCGGCAGCGCCTATAACGCGCAGTTCGTCGGCCTGCCGATCGGCGGCTTCCCCGGCACCGCGCTGGACGCGAACAATACCGACATGCCGTTCGTCTCCAACGTCGTTGGGGGATTCAGCGAGAAGTTCATCGATGCGACCTTCAAGGCGGAATATGACATGGGCTGGGCGAAGATCACGTCCATTTCCAGCTATAACCACCTGAACCAATATTTCGGCAGCGATTCCCCGCCCTATATTCCGCAGGACACCGGACTCGCGGGCGGCGGCACGGTGCAGCAATATACCTATGTCGACACCAACTATTCTCAGGAAGTGCGCCTGACGTCGGACAGCGCCAATCGCTTCCGCTGGCAGGTCGGTTTCTACATCCTGCGGTTCGAGCGCGATCAGACCAGCAAGATCGGACTGGACACCAATGGCTCGCTGCCGGCCGATCGCGATACGATCGACCCGGCGACCACGGTTTCCTACAGCAATCCGCTCTATCGCACGACCAGCTACGCGCCCTTCGCCAGCCTGCAGTTCGACGTGACCGATCAGTTCCACATCAACCTTGCGGGCCGCTACGACACGGAAAAGCGGTCGATCCGCGAAGCGGCTTCTCCCGCGATCAATCCGCTGACCGGCATCAGCTACAATAATTGCGTGGCGCAGGGCACGGCGTTCGACGACTGCAAATTGTCGCGGACGTTCAAGCAGTTCGAACCCAAGGCCAGCCTGTCCTATGACATCGCGCCCACGGCCAGCGTCTATGCCAGCTATGGCAAGGGCTTCAAGTCGGGCGGCTTCAACCCCATCGGGTCGCGTCAGGCGCTGATCGATGCGGCGGGCGGCAATGCAGCCAACATCTATGTGCAGGACGGTTACAACAAGGAAGTCTCGACCTCCTATGAAATCGGTGCGAAGGCGCGCTTCTTCGATCGCAGGCTGTCGATCAACGCCGCCGTCTTCAAGACCGACATTTCCGGCGCGCAGCAATTCCAGTTCCAGCCGTCCGCCGGTTTGCAGACGACGATCAGCATCGACAAGGTGAAACTCAAGGGCTTCGACATCGACTTCGACGCGCAATTGCCCATGGGTCTGCACCTGTTCGGCGGCTACGGCTATACGCACGGCCGGGTCGCGGCCTTCGCAGGCAATCCGGCCGCGGTCGGCAATGTCGCGCCGGGCGCATTCAAATATACGCTGAACCTGGGCGCCAGCCAGGTCATCGACCTGACCGACCAGTTGACGCTGGTGCCCCGGATCGAAATGAACCGCTATGGCTCCATCTGGTGGGACGTCGACAATTTCGCCGGCACCAAGCGCAATCCGCTGACCCTGCTGAAGGCACGCCTGTCGCTCAAGAGCGCCAATGGCTGGGAAATTTCGGCCTATGGCGACAACATCACCAACAAGAAATATTTCCAGGAGGTCGTGCCGCTGTTGTCGACCTTCACCGTCAACTATCGCGGCCCGACCCGTAGCTATGGTCTCGAAGCCCGCGTCGATTTCTGATCCTCCCCCTCAGGGCCCGGCCATGCGCCGGGCCTGTTTTTTCATTTGTCGCGGAGGCGGACATGAACCTGGAATGGGAACAGGACTGGCTGGAACAGTTTGACAATCGGCTGGAAGAGCTGATGGCGAACTACCCGCAAGAGTTTGAATATGAGGACCTGAACTTCGGCGTTCGCATCGACAATGACCGGGAAAAGCTGCGACGCTGGTTCACGACGTTCGAAAATGCCGACCCTGACAAGTCCAGGCATTATTTCAACGCCACCCGCTATCATGGCGACGAACATGGCGGCTGCCTGGAATGGACATGGGAAATCCATCATACCTCCGATTTCCTGGGACTACCCGCGAAGGGCAAGACCACCCTGGTGCAGGGCATGACGATCCATGCCTTCAAGGATGGCAAGATCGTGCTGGAACGCAGCCTTTGGGACACGGCCGCGCTGATGCGGCAACTGGGCCTGCAGGCGCCCGTGGAAGTGGAGTTTCATTGATGTTCGATCTGACAGGCAAGGCCGCGATCGTGACCGGCGGCGGTTCGGGCATCGGCGCAGCGATTGTGCAACGCTTTCGCGCGGCGGGCGCGCAGGTGCTGGTGGCCGATATCAGCCCGCGGGCCGAAGCTCTGGCGGAGCAATGGGGATGCGCCTTCCGTCGAACCGACGTCGGCAATCCCGCTGAGATGGCGGCCCTCTGCGAAGAGGCCGTGACACGCTTTGGCGGATTGGACATCATGGTCAACAATGCCGGCATCGCCGCCGCCGCGCCCTTGGCCGATGCGGACGAGGCAAGGTCGCAGCGTTTCTGGCGCGTGCACATATTGGGCGTGCAGGCCGGGATCAGGCATGCGGCGGCGCACATGACCGCCGGGGGAGCCATCGTCAACATATCGTCGATCACGGCGGTGCGCGGTTTCCTGCAATGGGGCGAATATGCCGCGACCAAGGCAGGGATCATCTCGCTGACCCAGACCGCTGCGGTCGAATATGGACCGCGCGGCATCCGTGTGAACTGCATCGCGCCCGGCATCATCGACACGCCGCTCGCAATGGACGAAGCGCCCGACATGGTCGCGCGCAACGCCAATGTCTTTACCCTGCTGGGCCGGATCGGCCGCCCCGAGGAACTCGCCGCCGCCGTCCATTTCATGGCGAGCGACGATGCGAGCTATGTCACCGGCCAGACCCTGCTGGTCGACGGCGGCTGGAGCACCGGGACATCGGTCAAGGGCATTGAACTGGCGCTGTCGACGGCTGACTGAGGAGGGCGCGATCCCTGCACGCCCGGCTTATGCCAGAAGGTGCAATCCCAATATGATCGCGCCGCTCAGGCCGACCAACCCATCGAAGACGAGCCGCCATGCCAGCGGAGCCGCGTGCATTTCCATATAATAGCGCACGATCAACTGCGCCTTGAACGTCGCGGCCAGCATCACGAGGGCAAAGCCCCAGCCTTCGGCGCCCGCGCTGCCCGCCCCCACCAGCGTCGCCGCCATCAACAACAACCAGATGACGGTCGGCCCGCGTTGTAACGCCATCATCATCATAGGGCTCCCTGCAGATAGAGCATCGCGAACAGAAACACCCACAGCAGGTCGACCATGTGCCAGAAGAGCGCGCAGGATTCGATCCAGCCGGCAAAGCCCGCGTCGATCCGCCGCGCCCGGACGAGCGTTGCCGCCAGCAGCGCGATGCCGATGCCATAATGCAGCAGATGAATGCCGGTGAACACATAATAGAAAGTGAAGAAGGCGTCGGTCTGCGGCGTCAGACCATGCGCCATCTTGTCGGCATATTCGATGGTCTTGACGACGCCGAAACACAGGCCGACGCCGATCGCGAGCCGCAGGCGGCGCCGCACCTTATCCATCTCCCCGGCCCGCGCCGCCTCGACCGACAACGCCACCAGCCAGCCGCTGGTAATCAGGATGACGGTGTTGAGCAGGCCCAGCCGGATATCGAGCATCGCCGCCGATCGCGCGAATAACGCCGGCTGCGCCATGCGCTCGACCATGAAATATCCGAAGAACAGGATGAAATTCGCGGTGTCCGCAGCGATGAAGGTCAATATGCCAGGAACCGATCCGGAGCGATGCTGCGCCATTTCACGCATGGACAGGTTGCTCCATGGCTTCCCGTTGCAGGCGGGCCAGCGCGCGCAGCGTGAAGATCGACAGGATCAGCATCGCCCAGAAGAAGATGGAGAATTCCACCCAATAATTGAAGAAGCCGCTGCGCGAAAAGGGACCGTCGGGGAAGAAGGGCAGGAAGCAAAAGCCCATGAAGACGACCGCTACCCAGATCGCGAACCAGGAAACGGGCTTGGGAATAAGGGGCACGGCGCGCCAGTCGTTGAGGAAACAGATGGCGAAGGCCGTGACCTGCAGCATCGTCAGCGAAAAGGCCATGTCGAACATGATCCAACCCGCATCGTAGAGCATCATGAGGATCGCGGCATCGGCTTCGGGCCGGAAGGCGGCGGTCAGCCAGAAGGCGGGCGGAAATACCAGCACCAATGTCGTGAAGCCCGCGCCCCATAATTGCAGGCGGGACAACAGGTCATTGTCGCGCTCGGCCGCTTCCATCACTTTCGCAATACCCATGCCCCACACCAGATAGAGGACGCCCGACACCATCATGCCAGTCATGCCGATCCGCGCGGACGTGGTGTGCTGCCGGAAATGCGCGGCGATCTCCTCCGCCGGGAGCGCCGCCGAATAGGGGGGGATATTGTGCCCAAGCACGGCGAAAAAGACGACCAGAAGCACAAGCAGAACCGGCCCCATCCAGAGGCAAAACCGCACATAGCGCAACGAGTCGGGAGCCATTGCGACCCGAGCGGCATCCGTTGATGGAATGTTGGGGGACGGGCGATCGACCGGCGCGCTGCGTGCCCTGGATGCCATGATAATCCCCATTCCCGTTTTCCGGTCCTTGTCGCCGGTTTCCGACAGAATAGGGCGAGCAACCATGGGCGCGATGACCTTGAGTGACGCGGTCCGGCATATCGTGCCAAAAGTCCGTCGTCCGATCAGTCCTCGACCTGACCGCGCTCCGCGATCGACCGCCCTTCCCGCCACACGCTCGGCCGCTGCGCGGTCCAGCGCATGAAGGCGCGGGAGAAGGTGCTGCTGCTCGAAAAGCCCAGCAGATAGGCGATATTCTCGACTGTCAGGTCCGGCCGGCGCAGATAATCATAGGCCAATTCCTCGCGCAGCCGATCCAGCACCTCCTGAAAGGTCGTATTCTCCTCGCGCAGGCGGCGCAGCAGGGTGCGCTCCGTCATGGCGAGCAGGCGAGCGGTTTCCTGCTTGCTGGGTTCGCCATTGGGCAACTGCCCGATCAGCGCATCGCGCACCTTGCGGGAGAAACGGCTGGAGAAGCGGAAGGCGAGATATTTGGCCGTCATCTCGTCCAGCATCGTTGCCAGTTCTTCGTTGGCGGACGGGACGGGCCGTTCCAGCACCTCTACCGGGAAGAGGATGCTGTTGATCGGCTGGCCGTAGCGGATGGGACCACGGAAAACATCGCGATAGGCCTGGTCATCCGTGGGCTTGCGATGACGAAAACTCACCTCGACCGGGGTGATCGGAGCGGACAATATCCATTCGCAGAGCAGGAAGAAACCGGCGAGCATCGTGTCGATCGTCTGATAGATGGGCTGCCGACCGCCCGTATTGAGGTCGACCGTCAGCCGATAGCCTTCATCCTCCCGCTGGAACGACACCGCGGCCGAATCCGAAATCAGCCTGGCGGAATGGGAGAAGCGTTCGGCCGCACGGCGCAAGGTCGCGCTGCACGACATGGCATAGCCCACGACATGAAAGGTCGAAGGACGGATATGACGCGCGACTTTCAAACCGAAATTGGGATCGCCGGTCGCATCGACGGCGGCGATCCACAGGCTGGTCACCTGATCCTGCGAATAGCGGTGGCTGAGGTCGCCGACACGGCTCGCGTCCATATTGATCTCGTGCATCAACGCGGCTGGATCGACGCCCGCATCCTCAAGCGCCTTCACGATCGCCAGAATCCAGGCCGACAGACCAGTTTGCACTCTATCACTCTCCTCGCCCGGATTTTGCCGTGTCCGGCGATGATGAAGAGGGCCGTGACGAAAGGCAAATATATGCAGCCGCCGGGAAAATAAAAATGCCGCAGCCGGTTGCGCCCGGCTGCGGCTCCATATCCGGTAAAATGCGTGGGATCAGTCGAACGTGAACTTCAGCGTCGCGCCATGGGTCACGGGCTTGGCCGCATAGCGCACGACCACATCCTGCGTGACGAACTGGTTGGTCCAGTAATAGCTGTTGGTGACATTGCGCCCCCAGATACTGAAGCTCCAGCGGTCGTCCAGCGCCTTGACTCCGGCGCGCAGGTCAAGCGTGGCGAAGCTCTGGATCACGGAGGCCGGCGCATGGCCCAGCGTCGCATTGGTCTTGCTGTTCAGCAGCACGTTCGCGCGGAGCCCGCATAGTCCGCCAGCACCCGTTCATTGTTAATGCCGGTGAAATCGAGCACCTTGGAACCGACATAGGTGACGGCGTTGCGGACAGTAAGCCGCTCAGTCGGCCGGGCGGTGATTTCCAGCTCGAAGCCGTTGATCCTGGCCTTGGGGATATTCACCGGCTGTTCGAGCTGGCTGAACACCGGATCGACGATCAACCCGCGCACCTGCTTGTCGCGATAGATATAATGGAAGGCGGCGAGGTTGAATTGCAACGTGCGGTCGAGCGCCGTGATCCGCATCATCCCGGCCGCCATAGCGGTCCCGGGCTACGTCCTGGCCTTTTATTGCCTGTCCATGGCCTTGCGGACGATCCCGCTGGGCCTGGCCTACGCCCTGTGGTCCGGGGTGGGATTGCCCTGCTCGCGCTTATCGGCTGGCTTGCCTTTCGCCAGTCACTGACGGCGCCGCAGATCGCCGGACTGATCCTCATTCTGGCAGGGATCATGCTGATGCGATTGCCGATCCCGCGCTAGGGCCAATCGATATTCAGGCGGCAGGCGCCTTCGCGTTGCGGGACAGGAATGCCGCGACCCTCCGGGCTGCGGCGGGGGCACGTAGCGTATTGAAGAAATACCGGCTCTCGATCCGCAGCCCCGCATCCATCGGCACCTGCGATCCTTCATAGACCGCCTTGAGGATATTGGCGTCGGCATCGTTCTGCCGTTCGTTCCCCCGCCGCGCAGCGATCGCCGGACCAAAAAGCGCATAGCCCGCCCCTGTGTGCGGTCCACCCCCGGGCAGGCGATAGCCCTTCTCATCCCATGGCGCAGCATTGCGACCGCCTTCGGCAATCCATTGCCGCGCCCGATCGAATGCCTTTCCGCGCTCCATGCTCTCATCGATCACGCCAAGCGCCAGCGCCTCGTCCACGCGCATCGCCTTGCCATCCAGCAGATAGGGAAGCGCCGCGCTCATGCCCGCCAGCCGCAACAGGCGCTGGGTGCCGCCCGCCCCCGGCATCAGGCCAAGGGTCGCTTCCGGCAGGCCCAGCCGCAAGCCGTCCTCATCGATCGCGATCCGGTAATGACACCCCAGCGCCAGTTCCAGGCCGCCGCCCAACGCCACGCCGCCGATCACTGCCACCAGGGGCTTGCCGGCGGTTTCGAGATCGCGGATGCGCCCGCTGAAATCGCTGGCCTCGAACAACGCCTCGCGCAATTCATCCTGCGTTGCCGCCGCGCCCCAGCGCCCGATGTCGGCCTGCAATTCCTTGAGATCCGCCCCCGCGCAAAAGCCGCTGGGCTTGCCGGAGCATAATATGGCGCCGATGATCCGCCTGTCCCGGCGGATCGTATCGGCCAGCGCGCCCAGATCTCGCTGCACGGCATGGCTGATCATGTTCATCGACCGGCCCGGCATGTCGAAGGTGACGATCGCAATGCCGTCCGCACCGACGTCCAATGTGAAATTATCCATGTTCCGCCTCCCGTCAGACGCGCCTGATGACCATCGCAGTGCCCATGCCCGCACCGACGCACAGATTGATGAGCGCCGTTTCCTTGCCGGAGCGTTCCAGCTCATCCACCATCGTCCCCAGTATCATGCCGCCGGTGGCGCCCAGCGGATGCCCCATGGCGATCGCGCCACCATTGACGTTGATCTTCGCCGGATCGATGTCGAGTGCCTGGATGTAGCGCAGCACCACCGCCGCAAAGGCTTCATTGAGTTCGAACAGATCGATGTCGTCACGCGCCATGCCCAGCCGGTCAAGCAGCTTGCGCGTCACGAATTCGGGCCCGGTCAGCATGATCGTCGGATCGGATCCGATAGATGCGGTCCCCAATATCCGTGCCCGCGGTTTGAGACCGGCGGCATCGCCCGCGGCCTTCGATCCGATCAGCACCGCCGAGGCGCCATCGACGATCCCCGAAGAATTGCCGCCATGATGGACATGATTGATCGGCCCCATATCGGGATATCGGGCTTGCGCGACGGCGTCATAGCCCTGCTCTCCCATCTTCGCGAAGGCCGGTTTCAACCCGGCGAGGGACTGCATATCGGTCTGCGGGCGCATATGTTCGTCATGATCGAGGAGGATGAGGCCCGCCTGGTCCAGCACGGGCACGACCGATCGCGCGAACCGCCCATCGCGCCATGCCGATGCGGCGCGGCGCTGGCTCTCGACCGCATAGGCATCGACATCTTCGCGGCCAAAGCCATGAATCGTCGCGACCATGTCGGCGCCGATGCCCTGTGGCGCATAATAATGGTCGAAGGCAAAGGCCGGGTCGACCATCATCGCGCCTCCGTCAGCCGCCAGCGCGACGCGCGACATGGATTCGACGCCACCGCCAACGGCAAGGCGCGCCTCGCCCATGGCGACCTTGGCCGCCGCCATGTTGCACGCCTCCAGTCCCGATGCACAGAATCGATTGACCTGCACCCCCGGCACGCGCTCGTCATAGCCCGCGACAAGGGCAGCGATCCGCGCAATGTCGCTGCCCTGTTCGCCGACCGGCATGACGCAGCCCATGATCACATCGTCCACCAGCGCGGTGTCCAGCCCATTGCGGTCGCGGATCGCCCGCAAGACCTGCGCCGCAAGCGAAAGCGCAGTAATCTCATGGAGCGCGCCATCGGGCCGCCCCTTGCCGCGCGGGGTGCGAACGGCGTCATAAATATAGACATCGGGCATGGCGGTCATCTGCTTGCCAGTGCCCGCGCCGATGCCTCGCCATTGATCCTCATCCTCATCCTTCCCGATACAATGATCCGTTGAGGCGGTTCTGACACTGAAATGAAGAACGGCGAACGGCGGCGGATGACAGGAGATGACCTTTCAGGACAATTTTGCACGGATCGCGCATTTTGGCGCTCAGGGCCAATTGCTGACACGCGCTGCCATCGACCGCCGGGTCATGCGCTGATTGTCTGCGCCGTCGATAATGAAGGGGTTAAAGCCGATGCACATCCTGATCGCGGGTCCGGACAATGCCCGGCCATTTCTGGAAAAGCTGGCTGCGGCGATTCCGAAGGGCGGCGCGGATGTCGCGTGCCGATACGATCTGGACAGGCCATCCGATTACGACAAATGGGCGGATACCGATATATTGGTGGCGTTTGCCAGGCCCTGCGACCGCAGGGACATGGATCTCGCTCCCCGGCTGGGCGCCATCATTCTGCCCTCGCTGGGTTTTGACGGGGTCGACATCGACGCCGCGACTGCGCGCGGCATCGCCGTCGCAAACGGCCATGTGATCGAGAATTTTGAAACCGTGGCGGAAGCTGCGTTCCTGTTCATGCTGATGTCCCTCTACGACATTCATGAAGCGCAGGCGCGCCTGCGCCTTGGGGCAATACGCACCGGCCCGCCCGCCGCCCGGATGCTCAAGGGCAAGACGATAGGCATCATCGGGTTCGGCAACATAGCACGCGCATTGGTCGGGCGGCTCGAAGGATGGGGCGCCCGGACCCTTGTCTCTAGCCGCAGCCCCATCGCCCATCCGGGCGGCGGCGTCATCCGGTGCGACCTCGACACCCTGCTTGCCAATAGCGATATCGTCCTGCCGCTTGTCCCCTTGACCGGGGAGACGCAAGGACTGTTCACCAAAAAACGGCTGCTGAGCATGAAGAGGGGCGCCCTCTTCATAAACCTGTCACGCGGCGCCGTCGTCGACGAAGCGGCTCTTTGCGATCCGGAGGTCATCGGGCATCTGGGCGGCATCGCGCTGGATGTGTTCGAAGTCGAGCCGCTGCCCAAGGACAGCCCGCTGCGCCATCACCCCAAAGCGATACTGACCGGCCACGAAATCGCGCATACGCAGGAAAACCTGACCGCCTTGTTCGATATGGCGCTGAAGAACATCCTGTCAGCGGTGGCCGGCGACGCCATGCCCACTCTTCTCAATCCAGCGTCGGGGCAAGTTTCGGGATAGTCGGTTCGCGCAGGCCGGCCCTCACTCCCAGCCGCCGCCCAGCGCCAGGAAGATCGCGACCTGATCCAGCAGCAGTTGCGATCGCGCCGCCGCCGCCGCGGCTTCCGCGCCCGCCAGGCTCCGCTGCGCGTCCAGCAGCGACAGGAAATCCCCGCGCCCGAAGCGGAACAGCCGCTGCGCCTGTCCGGCCGACACCGCCGCGCTGTCCCGCGCCGCATCCAGCGCCGCCGCGCGCTCGGCGTCCCGGCGATAGGTTTCCAGCGCGCTCTCCGCCTGCCGCAGCGCCTCCAGCACCGTCCCGTCGAAGCGGGCAAGGTCCGCCTTCACCTGCGCGTCGGCCTGGTCGATCCGCGCCCGCACGACCGGGCGGTTGGGAAAGCTCCACGACAGGAGCGGCCCCAGGCTCATGCCGAAGGACGTGCCGCCGCCCAGATCCTTGAGCGGCCCCGACAGCCCCAGCGACCCGCCGATGCTGATATGGGGATAAAGGTCCGCCATCGCCACGCCCAGCCGCGCCGTGTCGCCCGCAATGGCGCGCTCCGCCTGCCTGATGTCGGGCCGCCGCCGGATCAGCGCCGCCCCGTCCCCCGTCGGCAGGGGCTGCCCCAGCACCGGCAACGCCGCGCATCCTTCCACCTCGGCGGGATAGTCGGCAGGCGGTCGCCCCAGCAATGTGGCGAGCAGATACAACCCGTTCTGCCGCTGCGCCTCGAACGCGGGGAGCGCCGCCGCGCTGCTTTCCACCGCCGCCTCCGCCCGGCTGACGTCGAAGGCCGTGCCCCGCCCGCCGCGGAACAGCCGCCGCGTCGCGTCCGCCGTATCGCGCTGCAAGGCCACCACCTGCCGGTTGACGCCCAGCGAATAATTGGCCGCGCACACCTGTGCATAGGCCTGCGCCACCGCCGCCGCGATGCTCGTCCGCACGGTGTCGCGCGCCGCCACGCTCGCCTCCACATCGGCGCTGCTCGCCTCGATCGCGCGCCGCACCTGCCCGTTGAGGTCGAGCGTATAGGACGCGCTCAGCCCCAGATCATAGCCGACCACGCCCGGCAGGCTCTCCCCCGTGCCCGAAGGCCGCGACAGGCTCGCCCCGCCCTCCACGCTTGTGCCGATCGTCCGCCCGGCCTGCGCCTCGCGCAGCACCGCCTGCGCCCGCGTCAGGTTAGCGTCGGCCACGCGCAGGTCGGCATTGGCCGCCAGCGCCTGTTCCACCAGCGCATCCAGCTTCGGATCGTCATAAAGCCGCCACCAACGGTCGGGCAGCGGCGCATGACTGGTCATCCCGCCCTCCCCCGCATGGAAAGCCCCCTGCGCGGCAGGCGCCGTCGCCGCCGACCGTTCCGGCGCATGATAATCCGGCCCCGCCGTGGCGCAGCCCGCCAATCCGAGCGCAGCCAGAGGCGCGAGCAGCTTACGCATGGCGGCACGTCCCCGGCCTGGCATCCTTCGCCTTGGGCTCCACCGTCACCGTCGCGGTCCGCCCGGTGATAAGGCTGATGTCGGCGGGCACCTGGGTCAGCTTGACCCGCACCGGAATGCGCTGCGCCAGCCGCACCCAGGAGAAAGTCGGCTCCACATTGGGCAACAGATTGCCCGAATCCGATCGGGTCGAATCGTTGATGCCATAAGCGATGCTTTCGACCCGCCCATGCAGGTCCTGCTCCTCGCCCATCATCCGCACCGTCACCGGCGCGCCCAGACAGATGAGCGGCAATTTCGTCTCCTCGAAATAGCCCTCGACGCGCAGGCTGTCCCTGTCCACCAGCGCCATCGCCTGCTTGCCCGCCGCCACATAATCGCCCTGATGCAGGTCCAGATTGGTGACGACGCCATTGACCGACGCCCGCACCTGCGTGCGCTTCAGGTCCAGCGCCGCGCCGTCCCGCGCCGTGATCGCCTCCGCCAGCGCCGCCTGCGCCGTCGCCACGCGGGCGACATTCTGCTCATGCGCTTCCGCCGCGACCAGATCGCCCAGCGCCATGTCGCGCCGCGCTTCCCGCCGTGCCTGCCCCAGCGTCGCCTGCGCGCTTTCCACCCGCGCCACCGCCTGCCTGAGCGCCAGTTCGTATCGGGGCCGGTCGATCACGAACAGCAGGTCGCCTTCCTGCACCCGCTGGTTGTCGCGCACCGCCACGGACGTCACCAGCCCGCCAATATCCGGCGTCACCCGCACCACATCGGCGCGCACGCGGCCATCGCGGGTCCACGGGCTGCGCTCATAATGATTCCACATCCAGATGGCGATCAGCGCGGCGGCGATGACAAGGATGATGGTGGCGGCGCTGCGGATCAGCGTCGTGGTCAAGCGGTTCATAAACGGATTCCAAGAGTGGGGACGATAAGCGCAAGCGCGCCCAGCATCAGGATGAAGATGCTGAGGTCGACCGCTGCCCGATAGGCAAGGAAACGATAGAGGCCAAAGGCGCCGATCAGCCGGGTCACGGCCCAGCTCAGGATCAGCGCGATCAGCGCCAGCAGCAGCAAAGTGGGCATGTAGACGCCGCCCAGGGCGATTTCTCCGGTCATGCGATGTCTCTCCGATAGCCGCCCGCGTCCGGGAACAGCGTGCGGCGCAGGCTCACCAGCGCCAGCACGCCGTCCCGCCGCACCGACGCCCGGCCATGGGCGGAAAGGTCGCCCAGCGCCATGTCGATGTCATGCAGCAGATCGGGCGCGGGGGGCGCGGGCGCATCGGGATCGAGCCGCCGGTAATAATGGCTGACCCCGCCCAGCACATTGCCCAGCGACGCGCCCTGATCCGGCGGCAGGTCCAGCCGCAACTGCCGCAACTCGCCGATGGAAACGCCGGTACGCAGGTCGCGCAGCGCGTCGTCGAGCGGCCTGCCGCTATGGTTGCGGACAGCCGCGAGACGCGTGGCAAGCAACCCGATGCGATCCAGCATCCGGTTGATCCAGCCGCGCACGTCGGGCGGACTCATCAACGTGGCGCGATTGGCTATGTCGATCCAGCCGGCGCGAACGGTCCGCCGGATCGCGCGCTCCACACCCGCCGACTGCAACAATCCCACCATGACGATCGCGAACCAGATGCCGACGATCTGCGCCACGGCGCCGTTCACATAGGCGGCAAAGGCATTGACATAGCGGTCCGCCAACAGCGCGGGATTGCCAAGGCCCAGCAGCGTCGGCAACGCAATGCCCGCCCATCGCGGCGAAGCCATCAGCGAACCGAGCAACAGCAGCGGCGGCGCATAGGCCATGACCAGCATGGGAAAGCCGTCGAGCCGGGGCATGATCGCATAGCCATAGAGCGCGCCAAGAGCCGACGCCACGATCGTGCCGATCAGGAATCCCTTGAGTGGGGCCAGCGGATTGTCCATCGCCGCGAAGATCGCAAGAAAGACCCCGGCCAGCATGACCGCCGTGCCCCCGTCCTTCCATCCGCTGCCGATCCACAGCGCGCAGCCCAGCACCACGGTGACGAATGCGCTGAACGCGGCGCGCAGCGCGCCGGTATAATCCAGATGCAGTTCGCGGCTGCGGCGTCCTTCCAGCAGTTCGGCCACCCGCGCCGTCACCGGCGCGCGCCTGTGCGTCGCCATCTGGTCATACAGGTCGCGGCAGTCGCGATGCACGGCGATCAACGTGGCGAGCCGGGCATAGAGGCTGAGGCGCATCATGTCGGCCCAGCGCATATCCGCCCTCGCTTCCGGTTCCAGCATGGCGCAGCGGTCGATCAGCCTCTGCGCCCGCGTGGCGCGGGTGGTGCTGTCGTTTCCCGGCGACTGGAGCCATTCGCGCGTGTCGCCGATCAGCGCGTCGACCTGCGCGGGAATGGCGCCTCCATGTGCGGCCTTCAGCATCGCCAGCCGGTCCTGCACCGAAGCGCCCAGCGGCAGTAGCAGCGACAGTTGGTCCTGCATCGCCCGCACGGTGCGGACGCGCGGCGCCAGCCGGCTGATGTCGAAAGGCAGGTGGATCGACAATTGGTGCAATTCGGTGACATCCTGCGCCAGCCGCCGGCGCTCGGTGTCCAGCCCGGCGACCGGTTCGATGGCGATGGCGTCGTGCGACCAGCGTTCCGCATCGCGCAGGATCGTCTGGACCCGATTGAGCAGGACACCGGTGATCGAACCGGGCAGCACGACGCCATGGACCAGACTGCCGCACAGGATGCCGACCACGATTTCCTGCACACGCAACGCGGCGACGGTGAAAATGGCTTGGGGCGCGTCGACGTCCGGGAAGACGATCAGGCATGTGGTGTAGCCCGCCAGCACGAACATGTAGGATCGCGGCGTGCGGTCCAGCACGGATACGAAGACGCAAAGCGCCAGCCATGACGCCATGGCGAGCGACAGCAGTTCCGGCGCGTTGGCCAGCGGCGGCACGATCGCGACAGCGAACATCGCGCCGACCAGCGTGCCGACGATGCGGAACACGGCCTTGGAAATGACGGCGCCCGCCATCGGCTGGGCGACGATATAGCTGGTCAGGAATGCCCAATAGGGCCGTTCCAGCCCGATGCTGAGCGATATATAGAGCGCCAGCGTGCCCGCCAGAAAGCATTTCAGCCCGAACAGGGCTGCTGGCCATCCGAAACGCTCTTTCATGGCTCCGCGCGCCGTTCCGCTATGCGCCGTCCCAACAGTTCCATCAGGCGGACGGCGACATCTATATCGCTGTCCGGCACCCCCTCCAGCAGCGCGTTGCGGAGTATATCCAGCCTCTCCATGATGGCGCCGACCAGTTCCTGTCCCGCCGGGGTTAGCGCCAGCCGGTTGGATCGCCGGTCGTCGGGATGGGGCGATCGCTCCACCAGCCGCGCCGCCTCGAGCTGATGCAATGTGCGGACGAGCGATGGCTGGGTGATTTCCAGCGCCTCCGCCAGATCGATCTGGCGCGCTTCCGGGCCCAGCCGGTCGAGGTGAAGCAAGCACCAGCCCGCCGAATTGGAAATACCGATTTCCGCCAGCGTCCGGTCCGCCAGACTGCGCCACCCGCGCGCCACAGGCGAAAATGTCCGCGAAAGCGCGCGCTGGCGTTCCAGTATCGGCATAAACAGTTAGATAGCTAACTAATCTTCATTGTCAAGAAGTGCTTTCCCTTCGCCATCTCCCTCTTGACTTTGCGATGGCCCGGCACTCGCCGGACCATCCCTTGTCCCTGGCTCAGCCCCGCCGCGTACCCGAAAATCCCGCCGCGCCAAACGCGCCAAGCTGCATCGTGCCGGTGATGGCATCGCCATTCACGTCCGCCTCGCATTCCAGCGTCATCGGCATCGGCAGCGTCATCTCCATCTTCCACGTCAGCTTGTTGCCATCGACCTTGCCGTCCTTGACGTCGAGCGATCCCATCATGCCCGCAAAGGTGCCATTGAAGCGATCCCCCGCGCTGATGACGGTGAAGACGCCGTTCTGGTCGCCCATCGGCGTCTTCGCGACGCAATCATAGGCGCCGTCCACTGCTGCCATATCCATGTCTCCCTTGTGCAGCCGTCAATCGGCCAACGTGCCCATCTCCACCGGCAGGCCGACCGCGTCAAGCTGCGGCCGTACCAGTTTCGCGTCGCCCACCACGACCCAGATCAGCCGATCGGCGTCGATCGCCTCCCGCGCGGCCTTGTCCATGTCCGCAGCCGTCATTGCGCGATAGGTGCCGGGCAGCGTCTCATAATAATTGTCCGCCCGCCCGAGCAGGTTGTTCCGCATCATCGCCCCCAGCAGGTCGGTCGATGTCTCGAAACTGCCGGGAAGCGAGAGAATCTGGCTGTTGATGGTCTGGTTGCGTTCCGCCTCGGTCGTGCCCTTCGCAGTCAGATATTCGCTGATATCCTTGCGCGCCGCGATAATCGACTCGCCGGTCTTGTCGGTCTGCACCGGGGCATAGACCAGCAGCGGGATCGTCTCCTTGACGCCGGGCAGCGCGGTCCCGGCATAATAGGCCCAGCCCTTCGTTTCGCGCAGGTCCATGATGAGGCGGGAGGTCGTGCTGCCGCCCAGCACCTCATTAGCGGTGAGGAGATCGACGGGATTATCCGTGCCTTGCTTGTTGGTGAGCACACCAGCCAGTATCATCGATTGCGGGCTTTGCGGCTTGTCGACCAGGATGATCCGGGCCGGGCGCATCATGCGGTCCATGCGGAACAGCTTCGTACCCTTCTGCGCGGCGGGCGCCTTCCAGTCGCCGAACCGCTTTTCCAGCAGCGGCATGATCTCGCTCAACGTCGTGTCGCCAGTGACGAAAATCGTTGCATTGTCGGGTCGCAGCCATGTGTCATGAAAGGCGGTCAAATCCTGCCGCACCACCGCCTTCACCCCGCTTTCCGTGCCGGAGCCGGTGAAGGGGATGCCATAGGGATGCGCCTGCCCATAAAGCAGCGGTGGCAGCAGGCGCTGCGCGATGGGCATGGGTTCGGTCTTTTCCGCCGCGATCCGGGTCAGAAGCTGGCCGCGCAGCCGCTCCACTTCCTTGGGATCGAAGGCCGGGTTGCGGATGATGTCCGACAACAGCCCCAGCGAGGCGTCGAGATTGGGCTTCAGCGCATAGAGTCCGACCGTGGTGGTATCCATGCCATTCTTCGCGCCGATGGAGGCGCCCAGCCGTTCCTGCTCCTCAGCGATCTGGACGGAACTGCGCGTCTTGGTGCCTTCGTCCAGCAGCGCGGTCGTCAGCGCCGCCGTGCCCAGCTTCGCCTTGTCATCCGCCGCGTTACCTGCGTCGAAGGACACCGACACGCGCACCACCGGCACTGTCGCGCGACGGGCAAAGACGATGGGGATGCCGTTCTTCAGCTTGGCATGTTCGACCTTCGGGAAGACGAGGTCGGCGACCGGCTCGATCGGCGGCTCGGCGATCTTGGTCGGCGCGGGCGGCTGTGCGGCGGCGGGCGCGGGCGCCTTGGGATCGCGGAAATAAGCCGGCTTGTGCGTAGCATTGCCAGCCAGCGCATTATCCGCAGCCGAACGCTCGCCTGGCGCGACCGTCAGGCGGAAGACCGGGCGACTGAGCCACTTGCGAGCGGTCTCCCTCACCGTTTGCGGGGTGGCGGCGGCATAGGCGGCAAGGTCCTTCTTATATTTGCCGGGATCGTTCGAATAGACAGCGCCTTCGGCCAGTGTCACCGCCTTGCCGCTGAAACCACCGACCTTCTCCAGCCCCGAAATCGTGCCCGACACCTGCTGCGTCGCGGCGCGGAGCACTTCGTCAGCGCTCGGTCCCTTGGCCAGATAATCGGCGAGAAGCTGGTCCAACCTTTTGCCCACCGCGACCGGGTCAGCGCCGGGCTTCACGTCCACGGTGATCTCGGCGATGCTAAGTTTCTCGAAGGGCTGGATGCTGGCCTTGACCGCGACGGCAACCTTCTCGTCCTTCACCAGGATATTATCGAGCCGCGAGGAGCCCAGCCCTCCGAAGACGGACATGGCGAGATCAAGCTGCTGCAGGTCCGGCGAATTAACACCGGGCACGATCCAGTTGCGATAGAGGCGCGTCGCGGCGACATTGTCGTGCATCACTTTCTCGACATCCTTGTCGAGCGTGGGGACGGTGGCATCCACATCCTGTGGAGCGGGACCGGCAGCGATATTGCCGAACCACTTTTCCGCCTTCACCTTCGCGGTCGGCACATCAATATCACCGGCCAGCACTAGCACGGCATTGTTCGGGCCGTAGTGAGTCCTGAACCAGTTCTGCACGTCAGTCAGGCTAGCGGCGTTCAGGTCCGCCATCGAGCCAATGGTGGAGTGACGATAGGGATGCCCTTCCGGCAGCATGGCGGCAAGCTGGGCATATTCGACGAGGCCATATGGCTCATTCTCGCCCATGCGCTTTTCGTTCTGAACCACGCCGCGTTGGGTATCGAGCTTGGTCTGCGTCACCGCGCCCAGCAAGTGTCCCATGCGGTCGGCTTCCAGAAACAGCGCCCGGTCGAGCGCGCCGGTCGGCACCGTTTCGAAATAGTTGGTGCGGTCGAACCAGGTCGTCCCGTTCCAGTCAGTCGCGCCGATATCTTCCAGCCGCCCGAAGAAGGGACCGTCCGCATTCTCCGAACCGTAGAACATGAGGTGCTCGAACAGATGGGCAAAGCCGGTCTTGCCCGCCGGTTCGAAGCGCGATCCGACATGGTACCAGACGGACACGGCGACGACGGGTGCCTTGCGGTCCGTATGGACGATGACGCGCAAGCCATTTTTGAGCGTGAATTGCTCATAGGGAATGTCGACTTTCGTCACGAGGCTGGAAAGCGGCGCGGGCGCGGCGATGGTGGCGGAAGGGGCGGCCATGGCGGTGGCAGGCAAAGCGGGCGCGAGCGAAGACAAGCAGAGCATCCATGCTGCACGACGCGACTGAGGGAAAAAGGTCATGAGCGCCTCATGAAAATCGGTGGATCATGCGGCCAAGGAGAAGGCCAGTTACGCCGCAGCATAGCGGGGCGTTTTATGGACGCAATACGCATTCCGCTGGACAGCACAGACGGCGCGGATAGTTTCGATGGCCCAACCATCAGAGAGTTTCCTCATGGCCCTTCGTATTGCCCTTTCCGCTATGGCTCTTGCCCTTGCCATTCCTCCAATGGCCATAGCTCAGGACAGGCCCGTCTTTTCGTCCGACGCGATCCGCGCGGATATAAGCTTTCTGGCGGATGATCTGCTGGAAGGGCGCGATGGCGGAACGCGGGGCTACGATATTGCCGCGCGCTATGTCGCGGCGCGCTTCACCGCGCTGGGGCTGGAACAGGTCGTGCCAGATAGCTGGTATCAGCCGGTGTCGCTGGCGGTGGCGAAACTGGACAAAAACAACTCCACCGGGCTCACCATCGATGGCAAGCGTTTCGACAATGGCGGTGATGTGGCGATTGGCGCGTTTGGCCGGGAACCGAAGCAAAGTTTTGAGGCTGGCGCGGTCTTCGTCGGCTATGGGCTCCGGTCGGACCGGGAGAAGATCGACGATTATGCGGGCCTTGATCTCAAGGGTAAATGGGCAGTCGCGCTGTCGGGATCGCCGGTGGGGATGCCAAGCGAGATCGGGGCCCATCTGGCGGCGGAGAAAACGCGGGCAGCGCAACAGGCGGGCGTCATCGGCCTCATCACCATCCCCAGCCCTACCATGTTGGCGCGGACGCCATGGGAAAGATTGCAGGAGCGGGCGAGCGACCCCAGCGTGGGATGGGTGCAACCCGATGGGCAGCTTTATGTCCGCACACCGGGGATAAGAGGATCGGCCTATGCCAATGGCGCGGCGGCGGAGGCTTTGCTGGCCGGATCGGGACGGACGCTGGCGGCAGTCCGGGCCGAGGCTGGGAAGAAGGGCGGGCGGCCCAAGGGATTTGCGCTGAAGCCGCTGGTCCGCATCGACCGGACGAGCAGCGTGACGCACGCACCCAGCAGCAATGTGCTGGCGGTGCTGCCCGGTTCCGATCCGGCGCTGGCCAAAGAATATGTACTGCTGATGGCGCATCTCGACCATGTGGGCGTGAAGCCCGACACGCCCGGCAAGGACAAGATCTACAATGGCGCGATGGACAATGCGTCGGGCATCGCGACGATGCTGGCGGTAGCGAAAGCCTTTGCGGAGAGTGGAGCGCGGCCGAAACGCTCCATCCTGTTCGCGGCGGTGACAGCGGAAGAGGACGGGTTGCTGGGATCGCAATATCTGGCCAAGAACATGGTGCTGCCAGCGGGCGGGAAGCTGGTGGGCGTCGTCAATCTGGACATGCCGATCCTGACTTACGACTTTCAGGACGTGGTGGCCTTTGGGGCGGAGCATTCGACACTGGGACCGATCGTGGAACGGGCGGCGAAGTCGGAAGGGATCGCCCTGTCGGCCGATCCGATATCTGCGGAGGGATTGTTCACGCGGTCGGACCATTATCGCTTCGTCGAGGAAGGCGTGCCTTCGGTATTCCTGATTTCGGGCTTTGCCGGGCCGGGGAAGGCGGCGTTCGAGCATTTCCTCAAGACCGATTACCACAAGCCGTCCGACCAGATCGACCTTCCTTTCCATTGGGAGGCGGCGGCGAAGTTCGCGCGGGTGAATTATGCCATTGCGCGGGAGATCGCCGATGCGGCGGAGGCTCCGCGCTGGTATGAAGGGGACTTCTTCGGCGACGCCTTCGCGCCCGGCGAGGCCAAGGCGGCGAAACCATGAATGAAATGGCGAAGCGATGGGTTTTTGGCGTGGCCGGATAGGATATTTGCGTAACGCCTCTTGTGTTGCCTTTTAGCAACACTACATCGCGAACAGCTTTTACGAAGGGGATGTCATGAACCTCGAGAAATTCACTGATCGCGCCAAGGGCTTTCTCCAGTCGGCGCAGACCGTCGCGATCCGCATGAACCATCAGCGGATCACCCCGGAACACCTGCTCAAGGCGCTGCTGGAGGATCAGCAGGGCATGGCCGCGGGCCTGATCAAGGCCGCCGGTGGATCGCCCGAGATCGCGGTGCGCGATACCGATGCGGCGCTGGCGAAGATACCTGCCGTGTCGGGCAGCGGCGCGCAGCAGACGCCGGGCCTCGACAATGACGCCGTGCGCGTGCTCGACAGCGCGGAGCAGGTGGCCCAGAAGGCGGGCGACAGCTTCGTCACCGTCGAGCGGCTGCTGCTGGCGCTGACGCTCGCCTCCACCACGGCGGCGGGCAAGGCGCTCGCCGCGGCGGGCGTGAAGGCCGAGGCGCTCAACGCCGCGATCAACGATCTGCGCGGAGGCCGCAGCGCCGATACGGCGAGCGCCGAGGACCGCTATGACGCGCTCAAGAAATTCGCGCGCGACCTGACGCAAGCCGCGAAGGACGGTAAGCTGGACCCGGTGATCGGGCGCGACGAGGAGATTCGCCGCACCATCCAGATCCTGGCGCGGCGGACCAAGAACAACCCCGTCCTCATCGGCGACCCCGGCGTCGGCAAGACCGCCATCGCCGAAGGGCTGGCGTTGCGTATCGCCAATGGCGATGTGCCCGATACGCTGAAAGACCGCACGCTGATGGCGCTCGACATGGGGAGCCTGATCGCGGGCGCCAAATATCGCGGCGAGTTCGAGGAGCGCTTGAAGGGCGTGCTCGATGAGGTGAAGGGCGCCGAAGGGCAGATCGTGCTGTTCATCGACGAGATGCACACGCTGATCGGCGCGGGCAAGTCCGAAGGCGCGATGGATGCGGGCAACCTGCTCAAGCCCGCTCTGGCACGCGGCGAACTGCACTGCATCGGCGCGACGACGCTCGACGAATATCGCAAATATGTCGAGAAAGACCCGGCGCTCCAGCGGCGGTTCCAGCCGGTGTTCGTGGGCGAACCGACGGTGGAGGACACCATTTCCATCCTGCGCGGCCTGAAAGAGAAATATGAGCTGCACCATGGCGTGCGGATCACCGACGGCGCGCTGGTGTCGGCGGCGACGCTCTCCAACCGCTACATCACCGACCGTTTCCTGCCCGACAAGGCCATCGACCTGATGGACGAGGCGGCGTCGCGCCTGCGGATGGAGGTGGAGAGCAAACCCGAGGAGATCGAAAATCTCGACCGGCGGATCATCCAGCTCAAGATCGAGCGGGAGGCGCTGAAGAAGGAGACGGACAAGGCGTCGGCGGACCGGCTGGCGGCGCTGGAAGAGGATCTTGCCAATCTGGAGCAGCAGTCGGCGGAACTGACGCAGCGCTGGCAGGCGGAGAAGGACAAGATCGCGGGCGAAAGCAAGCTCAAGGAGCAGCTCGATGCCGCGCGGCTGGAACTGGAGCAGGCGCAGCGCGGCGGCGACCTCGCGAAAGCGGGGGAACTGGCCTATGGGCGCATCCCCGAACTGGAGCGCAAGCTGGAAGAGGCGCAGAACGTCACGCAGGGCGCGATGCTGCGCGAGGAGGTGACGAGCGAGGATATCGCCTCGGTCGTGAGCCGCTGGACTGGCATCCCCGTCGACAAGATGATGGAGGGCGAGCGCGAGAAGCTGCTCGCCATGGAAGCGGAACTGGGCAAGCGCGTCATCGGGCAGCAGGAGGCGGTGAAGGCCGTGGCGACCGCCGTGCGCCGTTCACGCGCGGGATTGCAGGACCCGAACCGGCCGCTGGGATCGTTCCTGTTCCTGGGGCCCACGGGCGTGGGCAAGACGGAACTGACCAAGGCGCTTGCGGGCTTCCTGTTCGACGACGACAACGCGATGGTGCGGATCGACATGAGCGAGTTCATGGAGAAGCACAGCGTCGCGCGGCTGATCGGCGCGCCTCCGGGCTATGTCGGCTATGAGGAAGGCGGCGTGCTGACCGAAGCGGTGCGGCGGCGGCCCTATCAGGTGGTGCTGTTCGATGAGGTGGAGAAGGCGCATGGCGACGTGTTCAACGTGCTGTTGCAGGTGCTGGACGACGGGCGCCTGACCGATGGGCAGGGGCGCACGGTGGACTTCACCAACACGATCATCGTGCTGACGTCCAATCTGGGCAGCCAGTATCTGACCAATCTGGCGGACGGCCAGAGCGTCGAGGATGTCGAGCCGCAGGTGATGGAGGTGGTCCGGGCGCATTTCCGGCCGGAGTTCCTCAACCGCCTGGACGACATCATCCTGTTCCACCGCCTGGGCGCGGACCATATGGCGCCGATCGTCGATATCCAGGTCGGGCGGGTGCAGAAGCTGCTGAAGGACCGCAAGGTGGTGCTGGACCTGACGGACGGCGCGCGGGCGTGGCTGGGGCGGGTCGGTTACGATCCGGTCTATGGCGCGCGGCCGCTCAAGCGGGCGGTGCAGCGTTACCTGCAAGACCCGCTCGCCGACCTGATCCTGCGCGGCGAAGTGCCGGATGGGTCGACGGTGAAGGTCGAGGAAGGCGATGGCGGGTTGGTGTTGAGGGTGGCTTGATCCCACCCTCTAGCGAAAAAAGGGGGGCATATGCCCCCCTTTTCTTTTGATACTGAAAACTGTGCTCAAAACAGCTTGCCGGTTTGCAGCTTCACACCTGCATAAAGGAAGCGACCTACACCGGAAATCGGATAGCTGAGTTCTCCCAGGTCCGGCGTCTGATCCGTGAAATTGTTGATCCCCGCATAAACCTGGAACCTTTCATCGACTTCATAGGCGAAGCGGATGTCATGTTGCTGAAGCTCTTTGTACCAGACATATTTAGGATCGACGAGATCGGGATTGCCGGTCAATTCCTCCGTCAGATAGCGGCGGGTCTTGCTGGAATAGGTGAAAGTATAGTTGGCGGTGAACTTGTTCAGTTTCCACACCAGGTCCAATGTACCGCGCCACCGGGGATTGTAAGCCTCCAAAATATCATTATCGATCTCAGCGCCGATGGAAGGAACTTCCGTCTTCCTGTCCAGATAGCCACCGATCAGGTTGATATTGAAGGTGCCGAGATTCTCGCTGGGCGAAAACACGTAGCGGATGGAGAAATCCGCGCCTGCCGTCCGCAGCGCGGCCACATTCTGCGGTCGCACATTGAAACCGATGCGACGCTGGATATCGTTGCCGTCACCCAGGACGAAGCCCGTTGCCGGATCACGGAATATATTCTCGCAGAACACATTTTCGGCGGTGGGCTGATCCACGCAAAGCCGCGCCAATTCGGTCGGCGTAGGCGTGTTGACGGCATTTTTGATCTTAACAGGCCGTTGACGAAGTCGGCGGTGGCTGATTCAGTGCGGCAGTGGGATTGTCTGGCGGGTTAGCGGCGATGGCGATGGGGCGTGATAGCGAGGTCCAGTCCGATTTGATCGTGACGTGGGCGGAGATACCGCGTTCACCGGGGCATGTTTTCTACGACAAGCTCCAGAAGCTGCTGGCCGAGGCGGGCTTCGATGGCTTTGTCGAGAAGACGTGCAAGCCCTATTATGCGCCGCGGATGGGAGCCCCGTCGCTGCCGCCGGGCCGCTATTTCCGCATGCTGCTGATCGGCTATTTCGAGGGCATCGACAGCGAACGCGGGATTGTCTGGCGCTGTTCGGATTCGCTGTCGCTGCGGGAGTTCCTGCGACTGTCGAGCCGCGACAAGGTCCCTGATCATAGCTGGTTGTCGAAGACGCGGAGCCGCCTGCCGCACGAGGTACATGACCAGATCTTCGGCTGGGTACTGGCCCTCGTCGCCGGGCACGATCTGGTGAAAGGCGAGCGGATCGGCGTCGATGGCTCGACCATGGAGGCGAACGCCGCGCTGCGTACCATCGTGCGGCGTGACAATGGCGAGACCTACCGCGAGATGCTGGTGCGCATGGCGCAAGAGAGCGGCATCGACACGCCGACGATCGACGACCTTGTCCGGCTCGATCGCAAACGCAAGGGCAAGAAGCTGTCGAATGCGGACTGGGCGAGCAAGACCGATCCCGACGCGAAGGTCGCGCGGATGAAGAACGGCTCGACGCGTCTGGCCTACAAGCCCGAACACGCGGTCGATCTCGACACGGGTGTTATCGTGGCAGCGCCGATCCACCCGGCCGACAAGGGCGACACGACAACGCTCGACGCCACGCTGGAGACGGCAGCACGCAACCTCGCCGACATTGGCCTGGCGCCGACGTCCGGGGATCCCTGCGATCTTGTGACCGATAAAGGCTATCATTCGCGCGAGCTCCTCAAGGGTCTCGACGGCGACATCTGGAAGACGCGCATCGCCGAGCCGGCACCGCCGAATGGATATCTGCGCTGGCACGGCGACGAGGCTGCCCAGAAGGCCGTCTACGCCAATCGGTCTCGCCTGAAATCCGCCGTCGGACGCAAGGCGATGCGCAAGCGTGGTGAGATGGTCGAGCGTAGCTTTGCCCACGTCCTGGATCGCGGCGGCATGCGCCGCGCGTGGCTGCGCGGGCGCGAGAATGTTCACAAGCGTTATTTGATCCACGTCGCCGGGTTCAATCTTGGCATTCTCATGCGCGCCCTGTTCGGTTGCGGCACTCCGAGGGGCGCCAGGGGCGCATCCAAGGCATTCTTGTTCGTAGTTCAGACCGATGTTGCGCTCGTCATCGCCCTCGTCGCCGAGTTCGACGGAGAAAGGGCCATGCTCCTCATCGTTTTTACCCCTGAAGGCGCTGACAGACCCGGCTGAAAACCGACTTCGTCACCGCGCTGTTAATGTCGTACCAGTCGAAAGTGAGTGTCAGACCGGGAATGAACCGGGGTTGCAACACGAGGCCCGCCGTCCACGACTTAGCCGTCTCCTCCGTCAGCAACGGATTGCCGCCGGTCGTTCCGCGCCGGGTCGTATTGACTGAAGGAACGGTGGAAGGCGTGAAATTGGCAATCTCGTCCGGGGTCAGGCCAAGGCCGGACAAAATGGTGGCGCAATTCGCGCGGCGATATTGCGTGCCCTCATCCAGCCGCCTGAAATCGCAAGGGTCCTGAACCTGAAGGAACGTGCCCGTCGCGGGCTGAAACAGTTCGCCGATATTGGGCGCGCGCACCGCCTGCGAATAGGACCCACGGAACCGCAGATCGGGGATCGGCGCATAAATGCCGTCCACCTTCCATGTGGTCGTCTTGCCTACGGTGCTATAGTCGGAAAAACGTATCGCACCTCCGACCGAGAGCAGATGGGCGAAACGCATATTGGACAGGATCGGCGCATTCACTTCGCCGAAAAATTCCTTCACGCTGAAACGCCCGCCGCTGATAGGTAGCGCAGCGAAGTCACGGAATTCGCCGTTCTGAATCAGCGCATCGGGCGTCTCGCGGCTCTTTTCGCGACGATATTCTCCGCCCAGCGCGAAGCCGAAGGAACCGCCGCCGGGGAAGGTGAAAACCGAATCCAGGTTGCCCGAAACGGACCCCGTCACCACTTCCTGCGAAATCTTGGAGCGGCTGACATTGTCGGCCAGCACGAAGGCGAGCGCTTCAGGATCGGCCACGCCATTGCCCAAAACATTGAGCGGACGACAGGCGCTACCCGCGCCCGGCGTGAAGGTTGTGGCAGGACCGCCAAAATTATCCGGATCGATGACACCGCCATAGGCAAGCGTCGACCGGCAGACGATATCCCCCGTCACAGGATCACGCACCGCATCCAGCGCCGCATAGTAGCGGTCGCCGATCAGATTGGCGGTCTGACGGTTACGGACCTTGGTTTCGCCATAGATATAGGAAACATCATAGTTGAGATTGTCGGTAATTGCGCCGTCAAAGCCGAGCACGATACGCTTAGTCTTGCGCTTTACGGTTTCGCCGCGAATGCCGAAGTCGTAATTGTCACGCGATACCAAGGCACCGTCCGGCGCGGCGCCCGCACCAAACCGGTCGGCCAGATAAGCATTGTCCGGCTGAAGATAAGTGAAGAAATCGAAGCTGGGCTGAGCCACGGAATAGGCTTTGGTCTCGACATATTTGCCCTCTGCATAGAAGCGGATGGCGGGGGAGAATTCATAGCTGGCCAGCATATTGAACATGTGCCGGTTCTGCGATGGTTGAAGATCGCCGAAATAGCCGGCAACCGGCGTGTTCGATCCGCCGACCGCACGCGCATTACCGCCGATCAGGATTTGCCCTCGATCATAAGGAAGACCGCTGCCGGTGAAATCGGGGATGCCGTCGAGATCGAGATCCACGGCACCATCGGGCGAACTGTCGGCCCAGGTCAGATTGCTATAGGGAATCCGATCAGGAACGTTGGGATCATCATCCAAGTCATCCTGATTCTGAAGGATTTCCCTATATTTCGCAGGATTTCCCGAAAATCCGCGCGCAAAGGGGCTAAGACGATCGGACTTATTATATTCATATGCAACCGCAATGTTGCCGCGCCCTTCCGCGAAATTCTTGCCCGCCGTCACGCTGAAATAGCGATTGGCTGCGTCACCCTTGGACGAAATGCCGGATTGGGCGCGCGCGGTCAGTCCTTCGAAATTGCGCTTGAGCACGAAATTGACCACGCCCGACACGCCATCCGCGCCGTAAATCGCCGATGCGCCGCCCGTTAGAACGTCAACCCGTTCGATCAGATCTTCGGGAATAGTGTTGATATCCACAGCCGCCGAATTGGCGATGCCGGCGACGTGGCGCTTACCGTTCACGAGAACGAGTGTCCGCTCCTCCCCCAGATTGCGGAGATTGAGCAGGTTGACGCCCGTCTCACCAAAGCCCGCGTCCGCGCCTCCGGACAGCGAACTGCCGGTGGAAGCCGAAAGTGCAGGATTGCGCAAAAGAATATCGGTCAGGTTGGTACGGCCTGTCTGCTCGATCTGTTCGGCAGAAACCGCAACGATGGGATTGGCGACATCCAGTTCCGGTCGCGCAATACGCGAACCCGTAACGACAATTATCGGTTCATCTTCCCCTTGGGTCGATTCCTGCGCCATGGCATAGGATGAAATCAAAGCCATGCCGATAGCGATCGACCCAGCACTGTTCCGCAAACTTGCTGTTTTCGATATGATTTTCACTGTCCAGTCCCTTGCTCTGGAGTTCGAGAGAATGTTCTGCTCTCTCAACAATCACGCGATAGGGATTTATGCCCGACAGCATCCCGCGCATGAGTGGCTTTGAAACTGCGGATGGCGAGAGGAACTGTAAAGACAGAGAAAATGACTCCAGTTGATTATGCTGCCAACTGTAGCAAATCTATCACAGGGTTTCTATATAGCGCCAATTAGAAATTATATTATAACTATCTTATAAAAATAGAAATGATATAATGTCACATTTGTCGTATTTATAATTATATAAATGATTTATTTAAATTACACCTAGTATAAATAATATAGATTATATTCATATCTATTATATTATTTATATTAATATAATACTATATAGGTAAAATTATCATGAATATATCCTATAAGATAAATTCAAATCTTAATTTAGATATAATAAAAGATACCTATAAGTCAGCTGGACGAGTTAGAATTTCAGATTTTCTCGATTCTTCCTTTGCTGAAGCATTATTATCTGCTCTCGTGCAACGTGCCGACTGGATGCAAGTCATCAATTCCGGTGACAGGATATTTGAGCTGTCCCGAGAATTGAGGCGATCCTTTGACGACGATAGAAACAAAAATCTCGAGGAAGCAATCAAGAATAGCGCCCGGTACGGGTTCCAATATCGCTATGAAACCATCCGTGTTCCTGATGATATAGGTCAAAGAAACCCGGACGATATCCTGCATTTTTTCGTCAATTTCATGAATTCCCGGCCTGTTATCGAATTCATGCGCGAAATCACGGGCGATGAAGAGGTTGACTTTGTGGATGCACAAGCCACGGCTTATGGATCAGGCGATTTCCTGTCGCGTCATAACGACGCCATCGACGGCAAGCATAGACGCGCGGCCTATGTTCTTGGCCTCACTCGATCATGGCGATTTGAATGGGGCGGCCTGCTCATGTTTCATGAAGGAGAAACCGCCTCCGCCTGGCTGCCGACCTTCAACGGCCTGAGTCTGTTTTCCGTTCCTCAAGACCACAGTGTAAGTCTGGTGACGTCCTTTGCCGATCAACGCCGCTATTCAGTCACCGGCTGGCTAAGGTCGTTCCACGAGAAATAAATAAGGGGCAGAGTTCCCACTCCGCCCCTTATTCCCAATATAGACTGGACGCGGATCAGAAGCGAAGCTTCGCCGAGATCGAGAGATAGCGTCCCAGAACATCATAAGTGCTAGGCAGTGTGTTGGACTGCTCGCCGTTACCGCCGGTCTGCTGGCTGATAACGAAGGGCGGACGCTTGTCGAACAGGTTCGACACAGTGCCGGTGAGGCTGAAATTATCCGTGATGTCGGCCGCGAGGGCCAAATCGAAATAATTGAAAGCCTTGATCTTTTCCACCGCATAGGTGGTGTTCGGATCATCATCGCGCACGCCGCCCGTGTAACGCCATTGCACCGAAGTCGTTATCTTACCGAAGTCGAGAGTAGTGCGGAGAGAATGGCGCCACTTCGGAATCGGCTGGCCCGACGGCACCGAAGTGCTGCACGCCACGCCGAACTTGCCGACGCATTCATTGACGATCGGCACGCCAACGACGGGCGTGAAGTCATATTTGAAAACGCGCGTGCCGTTGAAGTTCAGCGACAGTTTCGGTTCATCGCCGGCAATCGTGAACGGCAGCGGCGTGGTGTAGCCCAACGAGATATCCAGACCGTCGGTCTTGAGGCCACCCGAATTCTGGTTCTGGTCGACGATCCGTTCCACCTGACCGAGCGAGTTACGCGAAATTAGGTCACAGAAGGACTGAATGCCCTGGTCAAAACAGCCCGCAAAGATATTGCCTTGGCCATAAGGGCTGATGAAACCCGTGATCTTGATCTTGTAATAGTCAACCGTCGCGCTGAAACCGGGCAACAGGCCGGGCGTCAAGACCGCACCGATGGTAAAGGTCTTCGACTTTTCTTCGCGCAGATCCGCATTACCCGACTGGAACGATGGCGGATTCACCAGGTTCGAGTCGTTGGTGTTCGGATCGCCCACATATTGGGCGGGCACGCCATTGGCGATACAGGCCTGACCCAATGCGCTGGTCGGCGTCACACCGGCATTGCCGCACGGATCGCTCTGGCCGTCAAAGCTGACGGTCTGCCCCAGATACAGCTCGTTGACGCTGGGACCACGGATTGCCCGCTGGAACTGGCCACGGAAGCCGATGCCCTTGACAACTTCAAGCTGCGCGCCTGCCGCCCAGGTGAACACATTGCCCGGCGCGTTGGAATAATGCGTGAAACGCGCCGCGCCGTTGACTTCAAACCGCTTCACGAAGGTGTCGGCCAGAAGCGGAACATTCACTTCGCCGAAGAATTCGCGAACACTGTAGCCACCCGATGTGGGCGCGCCAGGATTGAAGCCGCCGACATTGCCCGATGCCAGGAAGGTGTCGGGCGTGGTGCTGCCCCGTTCCGAACGCCATTCCGCGCCGAGCGCGACGCCGACGCCGCCTGCGCCGAGATCGAACAGGCTGGAGTTGGTGAAGGCGACGCTGGCAACCTGGGTCGTGTATTCCTCCAGATTGGTCGCGCCAATGCCGAGATAAGCGGCCGCGTCGGAGGAAAGATTACCCGTGCCGAAGAGATTCGCCGGGACGCAGCCCGCCTGACGCGCATCGGCCGAAGAGCAGACAAGCGTGCCCCCATTGGGCTCACCCGCGAACGGGAAGGGCGAGATGTTACCGGCCGAATCCTGGAAAGCGGTACGAGTCGCAGCCAGGAAATTGGTCAGAGCAACATTGCCCGTCTGACGCTGGGAATTCTTGGTCCGGGCATACATGTAGTAGCCGTCATAGGACCAGCCCGCTCCCAGGTCGCCTTCCGCACCGACGACGATCCGGAAAGCGCTGCGATCATCCTGATTGAGGCGGCCGCCCAGGCCCAAGGTGCGGAAACCATAGGCCGGGACGCTGACATAGCCATCGCCATCCGTATCAAGACCGTTCAATGCAGCCTGAAGTTCAGGCGAGAAGTAGGGCGAATTCGCCTGGATGTCGAAAGCGCCCAGCGACCCTGCGTTCACGCCGGTGCCAAAGGGGGTGGAGTTGCCCAGCGGCGTCGCGGCAAGCAGGTTGTCAACGCGATTGTTGACATATTGCGCTTCCATATAGGGCTTGAAGATGCTGCTCACCTCATATTGCGCGCGCGCGGAGATGAGGAAGCGTTCCTGCGGAACCTGCAGATAGTTCGCGGGATTGGTGTTATAGGCGTTGGCCGATGAGTCATATGCACTCGGGCTGCCATCCGGGTTGAAGAAGATTGCACTGTTCGGAAGTCCCAGCGCGGCATTCAGGCCGGGAACCTGGATACGACCCTCAGGGATCGAACCGGAACCGCCGGGGCTGAAAGTGCCGTCCTGGTTATCGTTGAAACTGTCACGCGACCAGCTACGTTTGCTGGCGAAGATCGCCTTGCGCTTGTAATAATCGAGCGAAAGCGTGACGTTACCGCGGTTGTCATCGAAATTGGCGCCGATGGTGCCATTGATGTCCCAACGCGCGCCATCGCCACGGCTGCTGAGCTCGTATGTCGAATTGAGTTCGATGCCTTCAAAGTCGCGCTTCAGGACGAAGTTGACGACACCGGCGATCGCGTCCGACCCGTAAACGGCCGAGCGGCCACCCGTCACCACGTCCACGCGCTCAATCAGCGCCTGCGGAATGGTGTTGAGGTCGACGACCTGATTGACGTCATAGGACATGTAGCGGCGGCCATTGACCAGCACCAGCGTACGCGAAGTGCCAAGGCCGCGAAGGTCGACGGTCGCGATGCCGCCGCCGGGATTGTTCGACGTGCCCGTCGACGAACCCATGACCTGTGGCAGATCGTTGAGGACGCTCTCGACGTTGGTCTGGCCCTTAAGCGCAAACTGCTCGGCCGACACCACCGCAATGGGGCTAGCCTGGTCGAGGTCCGGCCGCGCGATACGCGAACCGGTAACGATGATAGTGGCTTCGCCTTCGTCGGCGGCCCCGCCCTGTGCAAATGCAGCAGCAGGAAGCATCGCGCCCACAATGAATGGCGCGACACCGGCGCGCAGAAGCGCGGTTTTCGAAAGTTTCTTCACGGTCCAGTCCCTTGCTCTGGAGTGAAGGCAGTTTCCTGCCCCCATTATGGTCCTAAGGAGAGATATGCCCGACAGCGTTCCCCTTGTGGATTGGCGGAAATTGCGCGGGACTGGGGTCATCTGTAAAGCGCGCTCACAGCGCGCGCACTGCTTTTACAGCGGGCTGTATCATAAATGCAACAAACTGGCGCCGGGGTAAAAATCGGGGAAAGCAATATTATTACAACGTTCCCAGGTGACCATATTCATTGCTGCAGACGACGGAGTTTTGCTTGACCGATTATGCCATTTCCATGGTTTTTCGGGCTCTTTGACACCTCTCTTGACGCAGGGAGCTTCGGGTGCTTGCTAGCTCTGGCATTTGCCGGGAAGCGATGGAGAAAGCCGTTGACCAAAACATCACACGTCCTTGTTCTTGCCATCGCCTTCGGCCTGGCGTTGCAAAATGCACGCGCTGCGCCCCCTCAACAGCCTCGTCCCGAAATCTTCACCGACCTGCTGAAATGCCGCGACATTGCAATGGATTCACAACGACTCGCTTGTTTTGATCGGCAGGTCGCCGATATGCAGGCGGCATCGGATCGCGATGAAGTCGTGATTTTGGACAAGGCTGAATTGCACAAAACGCGGCGGACGCTTTTTGGCTTTTCCTTTCCCAAACTGCCTTTCCTTGACGGCGACGACGATGCGAAAAAGGAAGAAGAAGGGTTTTCCCGTATCCAGACCACCATCGCCTCGGTCAAAAATCTTGGTTATGGGAAATGGCAGATCCAGTTGGAGGACGGCGCACAATGGATGACGACGGAACCCATCATCCGCCGCACTCCGAAAGCGGGCATGACGATAGAAATCCGCCGCGCCAGCATGGGCAGCTTCATGGGCAAGATCGAAGATGATCGCGCCGTGCGGATGAAGCGCGTCGGCTGAGTCGTTTCATTCTGCCGACGGCATCGCCCCCGCCAGCAACAGCGGGTCGATCCGGGCGTCGTTCCACTTCATGCTCCAGTGGAGATGCGGGCCGGTGGCGCGGCCCGTCGCGCCGACCGCGCCGATGCGTTGCCCTTGGGACACATGCTGTCCGGGACTCACGTCGATCCGCGACAGGTGCAGGAAGGCGCTGTTGAGGCCGTGGCCGTGGTCGATCATCAGCAGATTGCCCTCCAGCGTGAAGGGCCTGTCCGCCGCGAGGATCACCACGCCGTCGGCCGGGGCGACGACAGGCTCTCCCGTCGCGCCCGCCACGTCCACGCCGCTGTGATAGGCGCCGGGCGTGCCCTGATAGATGCGTTGCGCGCCGAACAGGCCGGAGATACGGCCCCGGCGCGGCCAGATGAACCGCTGCCGCCAGCCCTGCGCGTCCGTCACCGTGGCGCGGGCGGCGGCGATGCGGTCAAGTTCAGGCTTGCGGATCGCCATGAAGGCTTCCGTGCTTTTCGTGGGACGCATGGGGGCGTTGATGCGCTCCAGACGCCAGGCGCGCGGCGCGATGGTGAGCGGGCGCTCCATGACGCGGCCATCGGCGAGGCGCGCGGTGAGGCGTGCCTGCGGGCCTGCGTCGCGATCGAAGGCGATGAGGAAGCGGCCATCGCGCTCGACGGGGACGGGCTGGCCGTTCAAGCGCAGATCGACCGTTGCCGATGGGGCAGTGCCGAGCATCACCCCGCCCTGCGTCATTTCGCCCGACAAGCGGAAATCGTAAGCGGCGACGGCAACGGACGGAGCAGGCGCGGACGGCGCTGCGACCGCGGTCAACGCCAACGCCGCGGCCGCCAGGAAGAACTTCATCCTTCGCCGCGGGCTTTCAGTTCGGCGCGGGCGGAGACTTCGGCGCTGGCATAGGGTTCCTGCCGCGATATGCTCCAGTAACGCAGATTTTCGAGCGCGATCTTCTGCCCGGTCACCGCGCAGATTACATGATCGCCCGCCTGCAACACGCGGAAGCTGTAGGGCATATAATGCAGCCGGGCGGCGCGGTCGCGGTTGGACATCAGCATTTCAGGCGGCCTCTTACACGGGTCGGGGGCGTCAGGAAAACAGATCCTGTTGCCGGATTTCCTCTTCGCTACGCGGTTTGCGGGGCGGGCGGGACGGAATCGATATAGCCGCAGGGGCGGGCTTCTCAAGAGGTGGCGCGCCATCGACGGCGGCGTCCACCTCTCCATCGCGGAAATGGAGCGTGACCTGCCCGGCAGCGCGGGCGGCGGTCGTGTCGCGGATCAGGTGGCCGCCCGCCATGACACGCGCAAACCCGCGCTGGAGCGGCCGGTCGGGATCGAGCGAGACGAACAGGCGCGAGAGGCGGTCGAAAGCGGTGGAACGCTCCGCCAGCGCGCGGGCAAGATAGTCAGGACGCAGCTTCAGGCGGTCCACCCGCTCCTTCGCGCGGCTCACATATTGCTGGAGCAGCGCGGGGCGAAGCGCCCCGGCTGCCTGGCTGAGATGCGTCCGGGCATTGGCAAGGCGGTGGCGCAGGCCGCTGGCAAGCGCGTCGGAAAGCTGGTCGAGCCGCTGCCGCTGGGGCGCGAGCAGCGTGTCGGGCGTGGGCATGAGCCGCGCCTGCATCTCCAGCCGCTCGCGCGCCTGCGCCGCGCCGCGCCGGACGGCCCGGTCCATGCGGAGGCCCTGTTCGCGCAGCATGGCCAGCAGCTCGGCGCGGACCGGCACGGCCATTTCTGCAGCGGCGGTGGGCGTGGGCGCGCGCATGTCGGCGGCATAATCGCAAAGGGTGGTGTCGGTTTCGTGGCCGACGGCCGAGATGATCGGGATCGAACATTCCGCCACGGCGCGGACGACGATTTCCTCGTTGAAGCTCCACAGATCCTCGATGGAGCCGCCGCCGCGCGCGACGATGACGAGATCGGGTCGCGGCAGCGCGCCACCGGCGGGCATGGCGGAAAAGCCGCGCACGGCACGGGCCACCTGCGCCGCCGCGCCTTCGCCCTGCACCAGCACCGGCCAGAGCAGCACATCGGTCGGGCAGCGGTCCGACAGGCGGTGGAGGATGTCGCGGATGACGGCGCCGGTGGGCGAGGTCACGACGCCGATGGTGCGCGGCATGAAGGGCAAGGGACGTTTACGGTCGCGGTCGAACAGGCCCTCTCCCGCCAGTTTCGCCTTGAGCTTTTCGAGGAGCGCCATCAGCGCGCCCTCCCCGGCCAGTTCCATCCGGTCGATGACGATCTGATATTTGGAGCGGCCGGGATAGGTGGTGAGCTTGCCGGTGGCGATCACCTCCACCCCGTCCTGCGCGGCGAAGGCCAGGCGGGCGGCGCCGCCTTTCCACATCACGCCGTCGATGACGGCATTATCGTCCTTGAGCGCGAGATAGAGGTGGCCGGACGCCGCACGCTTGAAGCCGGAAATTTCGCCGCGCAGGCGGACATGGCCGAAACGGTCCTCCACCGTGCGCTTGAGCAGCGAGGACAATTCGCTCACGGACAGCGGCGGCGCGTTGTCCCCCGCCCGTTCCTCCGCTAACAGGCGACCCGAACTGTCATAGGCATCGAAATCCGGGGACATGGGCGACATGAACATCCTTCTGCTTGGCGGCGGCGGCCGCGAACATGCGCTGGCGTGGAAGCTGGCGCAATCGCCGCGCCTCAAAACATTGTATGCCGCGCCGGGCAATCCGGGCATAGCGCAGCATGCGACGCTGGTCGACCTCGACGCGAAGGATCATCGCGCGGTCGTCGATTTCTGCATCCGCCATTCCATCGGGCTGGTGGTGATCGGCCCGGAAGCGCCGCTGGTCGATGGCCTTGCCGACAATCTGCGCGCGACGGGGACGCCGGTGTTCGGGCCGGGCAAGAAGGCGGCGCAGCTGGAAGGCTCCAAGGGCTTCACCAAGGATCTGTGCAAGCGCGCGAATATCCCCACCGCCGCCTATGAACGCGTGACCAGCAAGGACGGCGCGATCGCGGCGCTGGACGATTTCGCGCTGCCGGTGGTCATCAAGGCCGATGGGCTGGCGGCGGGCAAGGGCGTCATTATCGCGGAGACGCGGGAGGAGGCGCTGGAGGCGCTGGACACCATGTTTTCCGGCGCGTTCGGCGCGGCGGGCGAGGAAGTGGTGCTGGAGGAATATATGCGCGGGGAGGAAGCGAGCTTCTTTGCGTTGACGGACGGGAGCGCGATCCTGCCCTTCGGCTCCGCACAGGATCACAAGCGGGTGGGCGATGGCGACACCGGACCGAACACGGGCGGCATGGGCGCCTACAGCCCGGCGCGGGTGCTGACGGCGGAGCTGGAGCAGCAGGTGATGGAACGGATCATCCGGCCGACCGTGGAGACGCTGGCCGCCGAGGGGACGCCTTATTCGGGCGTGCTCTATGCCGGGCTGATGCTGACGGACGAAGGTCCGAAGCTGATCGAATATAATGCCCGGTTCGGCGATCCGGAATGTCAGGTGCTGATGATGCGCTTCGACGGCGATCTGGTGGAATTGCTGCTGGCGGTCGCGGACGGAACGCTGGCCGATCAGGGTCCGGTGGAACTGGCGGATCGCACCGCGCTCACCATCGTCATGGCGGCAAACGGCTATCCGGGGACACCGGAAAAGGGCGGCGTCATCACCGGGATCGACGCGGCGCAGGCAGGCGGCGCGCGGGTTTTCCATGCGGGCACGGCGGAAAAGGACGGCGCGATCGTCGCGACGGGCGGCCGCGTGCTGAACGTCACGGCGACGGGGCAAAGCGTGCGCGAGGCGCAGAAAGCAGCCTATGCGGCGGTGGACGCGATCGACTTTCCGACCGGCTTTTGCCGCCGCGATATCGGCTGGCGGGAAGTCGCGCGGGAAGAAACCGTGGCCTGATTGCCCTTGTCCCACAGGCCAAGCTGCTCTTAAATAGGGTAAAGGGTAGGAATGGGAGACGGAAGGGATGCAGGAATTCTTCATTGACTATGGCCTGTGGCTGCTGATCGCGCTGCTGATCATTATCGGGATCGTTTTCCTGCTGTCGGGCAGGCAGAAGGCCGATCAGGCGGACGATGCCGCATCCGCCGCGCCGGTCGAGCAGAAACCGGCGTCGCTGGCTTCAACGCCACCGCCTCCCGCGCCCAAGGCCGTGGCCGTGCCGGTGCCGATGGTGCCGGTGGATGTCGAAGCCATCATCCCAGCCGTGCCGGAAACCGAGCCCGTCGCCGCGCCAGTAGAAGCGCCGCCCGTCGTCCCGGTATCGCCCGCCGTCACCGCGCCGTCCGAAGGACCGGACGATCTGCTCAAGCTCAAGGGCGTGGGGCCGAAGCTCAACATGCTGCTGATCGAACTGGGGGTCACGCGCTTTGCCCAGATCGCGGCGTGGACCGATGCCGATCTCGCCGCGATCGACGCCAAGCTGGGTAATTTCAAGGGCCGTCCCGTGCGCGACCAGTGGATCGACCAGGCGAAATATCTCGCCGCCGGGGACGTTGCCGGGTTCGAGGCCAAATACGGCAAGATCTAACGCATCACGCTCTAGGGTTTGCTGCCAATATCTCCCGCGCACGCGGGGCCAGACGCTCTGTCGCCGCCGCGTGGATGCCAGGCGCGGTGCAGAGCAGGCCGAAAGCGGCGGGCCGGGGCTGGTTATAGAATAAAGGCGCGCCCAGCGCATCGGTGACGATCGCGCCGGCTTCCTGCGCGATAAGGCCAGCGGCCGCTATATCCCATTCATTGCCCCATCGCACGGTGGCGACAAGGTCCGCTTCATCCGCCGCGACCATCGCCATACGCAGCGCGATGCTGTTGGGCTTTTCCACCGTCGCAAGATCGCGGTCGATGCGGGGAAGCTGATCGGCGGGAACGCGCGCGCCCGCCAGCATCGTGCGCGATCCAGCGTGCAGGCGGACGCCATTGCGGGTCGCCCCATGCCCTGCCTGCGCGACCCACAATTCATTGCGCGCGGGTGCGGCGAGCACCCCGGCGCGCACCGCGCCATCCTCCACCAGGGCGACGGAAACCGCCCAGCCGCGCCGCCCGCGCAGATAGTCGCGGGTGCCGTCGATCGGATCGACGACCCAGACGCGCGATTGGCCAAGCCGATGGACGGTGTCGGCGGTTTCCTCCGACAGCCAGCCCGCCGAAGGATCGAGCGCGAAGAGGTGCGCGCGCAGCATGGCGTCGAGTTCGATATCGGCTTCGCAGACGGGCTGGCCGGGCGTCTTTTCCCACTGGCGCACCTGCGTGTTACCGCCGGCCCATAGCGCCAACGCCCGGTCGGCCGCATCGGACACGACCGACACCAGCGCGCCTATGTCCGGCTCACCCCCCTGCAACGGTCATCCCGTCGACGCGCAGGGTGGGCACGTTGATGGCGTAGCGATAGCTGAGGTCGCTTGCCGGCGTCAGGGCGCGGAACATATCCTTCAAATTGCCCGCGATGGTGATCTCCGACACCGCCCGCGTCACCGCGCCATTTTCGATGAGGAAGCCCGCCGCCCCCCGGCTGTAGTCGCCGGTCACGCCGTTGACGCCCATGCCGATCAGTTCGGTGACGTAAAGGCCGCGCTTCACGTCCGCCATCAGGTCACCGGGGGAAATGGCGCCCGGTTCCATATGGACGTTGGACACGCCCGCGCCCGGCGCGCCACTGCCGCCCCGGCTGGCATGGCCGGTCGGTTCGAGGCCGAGCTGCCGGGCCGAGGCGCTGTCGAGCAGCCAGCCGGTCAGGACGCCCGCGTCGATCAGCGCGCGGCGCGCGACGGGAAGCCCCTCCCCATCGAAGGGCCGCGATCGCAGGCCGCGCTGGCGCAGCGGATCGTCGATGATGGTGACGGCCGAATCGAACAATGCCTCGCCCAGGCTGTCGAGCAGGAAGCTGGACCGGCGGGCGATGGCCGGACCGACGATGCCGCCGATCAGGTGCCCGACAAGGCTGGACCCCACGCGGGGATCGAAGATGATGGGCAGCATGCCGCTTTCGATACGGACGGGGTTGAGGCGGGCGACGGCGCGATGACCCGCGCGCTGGCCGACTTCCTCCGCATGGTCGAGATCTTCGAGATGGCGGGCGCTGTGGCTGGCATGGTCGCGCTGCATGTCCGCGCCGGTGCCCGCGAGCACGCTGGCCCAGGTGGAATGGCTGGTGCCCGCATAGGCCCCCGCAAAGCCATGGCTGGTGGCAAGCGCCATCTGGCTGCGCCCATTGGCAGCGCCGCCGCCTTCGCTGTTGGTGATGCCGGGGATGGTGCGGGCCGCTTCTTCCACGACCAGCGCGCGTTCGCGCAGGGCGGCAGGTTCCGGCTCCTCCTCATCGACGAGATCGAGATGGGGCAGGCGCTTGCGGAGCAGGCGGTCTTCGGGGGCGAGACCGGCATAGGGGTCGTCGGGCGCTTCGCGGGCCATGGCGATGCAGCGTTCGACCAGGGTTTCGAGCGTCGCGGGGTTCATGTCCGACCCGGAAATGCTCGCGGAACGCTGGCCCACGAAGACACGCAGGCCGATTTCCTCGCCTTCCGAGCGTTCCACATCCTCCAGTTCGCCCAGACGCACCGACACGGTGGTCGATGCGTTGCAGGCATAGATGGCGTCCGCCGCATCCGCGCCCGCCCGGCGCGCAGCCGTCACCAGATCCTGCGCGCGCGACTGGGCTTCTTCGAGGCTGAGCATGGAGGAGAGACGATCCTGAAAAGATGGAAAACAGGTTTCGGCCCTTACGCGCTTGCCCGCGCGGGCGCAACGTGCGCGAGCCAGTGATCGAGCAGATGCCAGGCGACCGCCATCGGCGGCGGGGTCAGAAACGGCGCGTCCGGCCGTCCTTCCAGCGCGGCGCGGACCTGATCGGCGTCGCACCAGATGGCGTCCTCTATCTCCGTCTGGTCTAGCGTCAGCGCATCGTCATCGGCCTGCGCCATGCAGGCGATCATCAGGGTCGAGGGGAAGGGCCAGGGCTGGCTCATGACATAGCGGATCGAATGGACGGTGACGCCCGCTTCTTCCTTGAGTTCGCGGGCGACCGCCTCCTCGATCGTTTCGCCCGGTTCAAGGAACCCGGCGAGCGCGGAATAATGGCGCGGGGGCCAGCGATGCTGGCGACCGACAAGGACGCGGCCGCGATGTTCGGCCAGCATGATGACGACCGGATCGACGCGGGGGAAATGTTCGGTATCGCAGCCCTTGCACCGGCGCGCCCAGCCGCCCTTGTGCGGCACGGTAGGCGAACCGCAGGCCGCGCAAAAACGGTGGCGGGCATGCCAGTCGACCAGGCTGCGCGCGCCGGCATAAAGCGCGGCCTGATCGGGGGAGACTTCGTTCACGACGGCGCGGCTGCGGGCCGAAGGGGTGAAGCTGCCAGCCGCCCGATCGATCAGGCGCGCGAAAATCGGTATGCGGGCGGGATCGACGCCGAGGAGGACATAATCCTCCATCACGGCGCCGGGAGGCAGCGGTTCCATGGCGAGCGCGCCATCCACGACCACAGGATCGAGGCCGTCCAGCAGCACGCAAAGAGCCGCGGGGTCGGCGAAGGTTTTGGCCAGCAGCGCGGGATTGGAGCGAATTTCGTCGACGCGGTCCAGCCTGCTGCCGACATAGCCGGGCAGCGGCTTTTCCGAGGCTTCAGAGCCGTGCATTCTGGGTCATCTCCTTGATCGCCGCATCGGCCGCGCGGCGGAAAAGCGTGGGAAGGCCAGCCTGCTCCAGCGTGCCCAGCGGCCACCATTCACCCTGCCCCGGCGGAACGCAATCCCCGTTCACACGAGCGACATGCACCATGAGGTCAAGCGAGAAATGGGTAAAGACATGGGTGACGGGGTCGGCAAGGGCGCTCCAGCGGGCGGGAAACGGCGGTGTGGCAGCGGGCGCGGCGGCGCTCCAGTCCGAGGACGGCAAGGCGCGCATCCCGCCGAGCAGGCCTTTGTCCGGGCGGCGGACCAGCCAGACATGGCCGTCCGCCCGCTCAATCCACCAAACATGGCCATGGCGATGGGGTCTGGCCTTTTTCGCGGCCTTGACCGGGAAGGCGGCGGGATCGGCGGTGAGGAAGGCCGCGCAATCCTCCCGCAAGGGGCAAATGCCGCAGGCGGGGTTGCGGGGCGTGCAGATGGTTGCGCCCAGATCCATCATCGCCTGTGCGAAATCGCCTGCGCGAGCGTCCGGCGTGATCCTGTCGGCGGCGGCGCGGATTTCGGGCCGGGCGGCAGGGAGCGGCGTGGCGATGGCGAAGAGGCGGGCGACGACGCGCTCGACATTGGCGTCCACCACCACAGTGCGGCGGCGGAAGGCGATGGCGGCGACGGCGGCGGCGGTATAGGCTCCCACCCCCGGCAGGGCGCGCAGCCCTTCCTCCGTATCGGGGAAAGTTCCGCCATGATCGCGGGCGACGGCGCGGGCGCAGGCGAGCAGGTTGCGAGCGCGGGCATAATAGCCAAGGCCCGCCCATGCGGCCATCACCTCCGCATCGTCCGCTGCCGCCAGATCGGCAACGGTCGGCCATCGATCGGTAAAGCGAGCGAAATAGGGAGCGACGGCGGCCACGGTCGTCTGTTGCAGCATGATTTCCGACAGCCAGACGCGATAGGGATCGGCGGCTTCGTTCGATCCGGGCGGCGCGCGCCATGGCAGGCGGCGGGCGTGGACGTCGTAATGCGCGAGGAGGTCTTTCGCGATTTTCCTGTTGCTGCTCTCGACGCGCATGGCGGCGCTATGCCATTAAGCGAGGCATGACGGAACGCCCCGCAGCACCCAAAGCGAAGAATCGCGCCGAAGCGGCGGCGGAACGTCCACGCATGGGCGGCCCGCGGCAGATCGCGGACCTGATGCCCGACATCGGGCGGGCGGCTTTCCGCAAGTTCGGTTTCGTGCAGTCGAGCGTCGTCACCCGCTGGGCGGAAATCGTGGGGCCGCATTATGCGGATATTTCCGTCCCCGAATCGATTCGCTTCCCGGTGGGGCAGAAAGCGGGCGGGACGCTGCAACTGACGGTCATGAGCGGCCATGCGCCGATGATGCAGCATGTGATGCCCGACATCATCGAGCGGGTGAACCGCTTCTTCGGCTATAATGCCGTCGCGAAGGTCGCGATGAAGCAGGGGCAGGTGCGGCCCGCCAAGCCGGAACGCCGCCCGCCGCCGCGCAACCTGAAGCCCCTGCCTATGGAACTGGGCGATTCGCTGCGGGACATTGGCGACCCGGAATTGCGCGCGGTGCTCGAATCGCTGGCGCAGGGGATTGCCAATACGAGCGGATTGCCCAAGATCAGCTAGAATATGCCCCTATTCAGCTTGGAGCGGGCTGCAAATCGGCGCTTTTTGCGCTCCCGGTGCTCACATGCTGCAAGCACGCCGCGCGCCGGTTCCCAAAATCCCCTATTTTCGCCACGCCCTAAACTGAATATCCAGATATTCCAATCATTCCGCCTCCGTTCAGGAGGCATGGCGTTATGGACATAATCATGAACAAGATTCGTCTGCTTGCCCTTAGCCTGCTCGCTATTCCCGCCGCGGCCCTCGCTGCGCCCAATTGGGTCGGCCATGTCGCGCTGTCGCCCATTGGCGGGCATGTGCTGGGCAATCCCGCCGCGCCCACGAAGCTGGTCGAATATGTGAGCTACACATGCAGCCACTGCGCGCATTTCGTGGCGGAAGCCAGCCAGCCGCTGCGCGAACGCTATGTGAAGGGCGGCAAGTTCAGCGTCGAAGTCCGCAACGCCGTGCGCGACAAATATGATCTGGCGGCCGCTTTGCTGGCGCGATGCGGCGGGGCGAAACGCTTTTTCGGCAATCATGAGGCGCTGTTCGCCAATCAGGACGCATGGATGGACAAGCTGACCGTCTATGACAAGAATGGCGCGGCCAGGCCCGCCGACCAGAAGGCCGCGCTGCGCGAGATCGGGCAGAAGACCGGCCTCTATGCCCTGATGAACAAGCGCGGCTTCACCAATGCCCAGCTTGACGGGTGCATCAACGATCCCGCTTCGATGAAGCAGGTGCTGGCGATGACCGACGAGGCATGGAACAAGGTGAAAATCAGCGGCACGCCGTCCTTCACCATCAACGGCACGCTGGTGCAAGGGTCGGACTGGATGCGCTTACAGGCTGCATTGCCCGACGCGCCGCAGTGATCTAGACCTGCATTATCACCGACACACAAGAACGGAGCCGATCGTCCCGTGAAAGCCCTGCATGGCATTGCCCTTATCGCCCTTTCCCTGACGCTGGCCGCCTGTGGCGGGAAGACGGATGAAAGCGCCAAGCCCACCGGCGAACCGATCGCCGCCGTCGCCGCACCCGCCGGAACAAGCTGGGCCGACACCGTCAACGAAACGCCTGACGGCTATTTCGTCATGGGCAACCCGGACGCCAAGCTGAAGCTGGTGGAATATGGATCGTTCACCTGTTCGCACTGCCGCGACTTTTCCGCCGAGGCGTCGGAGGAAATCCGCAACATCGTGAACACCGGCAAGATGAGTTACGAGTTCCGCACCTTCGTGCGCGATCCCATCGACATTTCGACGGCCCTGTTGGCGGCGTGTGGCGGCAAGGACGTATTCTACCCGCTGTCGGAGCAGTTCTTCGCCAATCAGAATGCGATGTTCGAAAAGGCGCAGGCGCTGGGCGACGACAAATATCAGCAGTTGATGAGCGCGCCGCCGCAACAGCGTTTCGGCCAGCTGGCGGGCGCCCTTGGGCTGGTGGACTTCGCCAAGCAGCGCGGCATTTCGGAAGATCAGGCGAAACAGTGCCTTGCCAACACCGCTGCGGCCGAAAAGCTGGCCAAGGGCGTGCAGGCCGCCAATGAGCAATATAAGATCGAGGGAACCCCCAGCTTCCTCATCAACGGCGTTCTGGTGGACAATGTGGCGAATTGGGCATCGTTGCAGCCCAAGCTGAAAGAAGCGGGGATCTGATTGACGGCGGGGGGGCTTCCTTCTTCACGGCCTGACCGGGCGGCGCGCCGCCCCGGAGGCTGGTCGTGCAGATAAAGCGCCTCAAGCTGTCCGGCTTCAAGAGCTTCGTCGACGCAACGGAGCTGCGGATCGAGCCGGGCCTGACCGGCATCGTCGGCCCCAATGGCTGCGGCAAGTCCAACCTGCTGGAAGCGATCCGCTGGGTCATGGGCGAATCCAGTGCCAAGTCGATGCGCGGCGGCGGCATGGAGGATGTGATCTTCGCGGGCACCGCCAGCCGCCCGCAGCGCGATTTCGCCGAAGTGTCGCTGCTGACCGTGCAGGAACAGGGCGAGCTTTTTTCCGCCGTCGATGTGGGGGCGGACGGCGAACTGGAAGTCACCCGCCGGATCGAACGGGGGGCGGGCAGCGCCTATCGCGCCAATGGGCGCGACGTGCGGGCCAAGGACATCGCCCTCATCTTCGCCGATGCCGCCACCGGGGCGCATAGTCCCGCGCTGGTGAGCCAGGGGCGCATCGCCGCCGTCATCGCCGCGCGCCCGCAGGAACGCCGGGCCATGCTGGAGGAAGCGGCGGGGATCGCGGGCCTGCATGTGCGGCGCAAGGATGCCGAACAGAAGCTGCGCGCCGCCGAGGGCAACCTGACCCGGCTGGACGAGATATTGGCGGACATGGAGAGCCGCGCGGGCAGCCTGCGGCGGCAGGCCAAGGCGGCGGAACGCTATATCCGGCTGTCGGAACAGATCCGCGTGGCCGAGGCGCGGGTGATTTTCGCCCGCTGGCGCGAGGCGAGCGCGAGCGCCGACGCGGCGCGGACCGAGGCGAAGCAGGCGGAAGGCGCGGTCGTGGCGGCGCATGAAGCGCAGATAGCGGCGGCGGCCCACGCGCAGGCCGCGGTGGAGGCTCTGGCGGAACGGCGTTCCGCCGCGCAGGCGGCGCGCGATGCGGCCAATGAGGCGGGGCACAGGCTCAACGCGCTCAAGAGCGAGCGGGACGGTGTGGTGCGGCGGATGCACGACCTTGCCACGCAGGCGCGGCAGTTGGAGGAAGATCGCGAGCGCGAGGGGACGCTGGCCCATGACGCGGCGGAGGCGATGGCGCGGCTGACCGAGGAAGTCGCGACGCTCAAGGCGCGTATTGCCGGGACGGAAGCGATCATCCCCGACTTTGCAGCCCGGATCGGCAAAGCGGAGGACGCGGCGCGCGACGCCGAAGTGGAATTGGCAAGGGCGATGGCCAAACAGGCGGGCGAGCAAGCTGAACTGCGCGTGGCCGAGGCAGCCCTGGCGGCGGCGCAGGGGCGGCTGGACCGGGCAGAACGCGAGGTAACGAAGCTGGAAGCAGAGGTCGATGCCCTGCCCGACGCCGCGCCGCTGGAAGCGAAGCGCGCCGAGGCGCTGGCCGCGCAGGAACAGGCCGGGCGGGATCGCGATGCCGCCGAAGCTGTGATTGCGGGGGCCGATGCGGAGCGGCAGGCGGCGAGCGAGGCGCGAGCGGAGGCGGATACCGCCTTGTCATCCACGCGGGCCGCTTTGGCGGCGCTGGATAGCGAGGCGGCGGCGCTGAGGCGTGCGGTGGAGAGCGGCGCGGGCGGGAAAAGCCGGGCGCTGGATCGGCTGAAGGCCGCGCCGGGTTATGAACATGCGCTGGCGGCGGCGCTGGGCGACGATCTGGAAGCGCCGATCGGGACGGAGGGGCCGCGATTCTGGGGCGGGGCCGCCCCGGCCGCAGGTGATCCTGCCATGCCGGAGGGATGCACGCCGCTTGCCGGTCATGTGACCGCGCCGCCGGAACTGGCGCGGCGGCTGGCGCAGGTCGCCGTGGCGGAGCGTGACGCGGGGCAGGCGCTGGCCGTGGGGCAGAGGCTGGTGACGCGGGACGGAAAGCTGCGGCGCTGGGACGGCTATGTCGCGACGCAGGGCGGCGCGGCGGCGGCGGAGCGGCTGATCCGGCTCAACCGGCTGGACGCGATTGCGGCGGTCCGCCCGGCAGCGGACAGGGCTGTCGAGGCGGCGCGGGCGGCGCAGGGCGACGCGCAGGCGCGCGAGCAGGCGGCGGCGCTGGCGCTGGCGTCCGGGCGGGCGGCTCTGAGCGAGGCGGAGCAGCGGTTGCGGACAGCCCTGCGCGCGGCGGACGAGACCGGGACGGCGCTGGAAAGGCTGGCCGGGCGGCGTGAAGGCATTGAGGAGCGGCTGACGGTCGCGCGGCGGGATCGCGATGCGGCGGCGCAGGAACGGCAAACGGCGCAGGCGGCGCGGGCCGCCATGCCCGATGGCGAGGAAACCCACGCTCTGGTCGCCAGCCTGTCGCAGGCGAGCGAAAAGGCGCGGGCCGCGGTCAGCCAGTTGCAGGCCGACCGGGCGTTGGCCGACAGGGCGCTGAGCGGCGACCGCGAACGCATGGCGGCGGCGGAGGCCGATGCGAAAAGCTGGCAATCCCGTGCGGGCGAGGCCGGGAAGCGCATCGCGGCGATGACGAAACGCGGCGAGGATGTGGCCGCCGAGCAGGCGCGGATGGCGCAGGAGCCGGAGCGGCTGGCAGACGCGATTGCCGCATTGACGGAGCAAGGCGCGGCGCTGACGGAGGCGTCCGACGCCGCGCGCAAGGCCGAGGCCGAGGCCGAGGCGACGCTGCGGACCGCCGAACGGCGGGCGAGCGAGGCCGGGGAAGCGCTGGCGGCGGCGCGGGAAGCGCGGGCCACGGCAGTGGCGCGGGCCGAGGCGGCGGACGAGCGGCGCATCGAGACCAACCGCCTGTCGGGCGAGCGGTTCGAATGTCCACCGCCGGTGCTGCCCGAGCGGCTGGGCTTTGCCAGCGCCGACATTCGCATCGCCCAGACCGAACAGGCCGAGCATGATCGCCTGTCCGCCGAGCGCGAGCGGATCGGGCCGGTCAATCTGGTCGCGGCGCAGGAACTGGAAGAGCTGGACGCCACGCAGGCGAAGAGCCGGGCCGAGAGCGAGGAACTGGCCCAGGCGATCCATCGCCTGCGCGGCTCCATCGGCAGCCTCAATCGCGAGGGGCGGCAAAGGCTGCTGGCCGCGTTCGAGGCGGTGGACGGGCATTTCCGGCAGCTTTTCACGACGCTGTTCAACGGCGGGCAGGCGCATCTGGAACTGATCGACAGCGACGATCCGCTGGAGGCGGGGCTGGAAATCATGGCGCAGCCGCCGGGCAAGAGGCTGTCCGCGCTGACGCTGCTGTCGGGCGGCGAGCAGGCGCTCACCGCCGTGGCGCTGATCTTCGGGCTGTTCCTCACCAATCCCGCGCCGATCTGCGTGCTGGACGAGGTGGACGCGCCGCTCGACGACGCCAATGTGGAGCGTTTCTGCGACATGCTGGACGCGATGGTGCGGCAGACGCGGACACGCTATCTGATCGTCACCCATAATGCCGTCACCATGGCGCGGATGCACCGGCTGTTCGGCGTGACCATGGTGGAGCGCGGCGTCAGCCGCCTGGTGTCGGTCAGCCTGGGCGGCGCGGAGGCTTTGCTGGCGGCGGAGTAGAGGCCCGCCTCAATCGCGGCGCACCCAATGTTCGATGCGGCGGAACAGGCCGCGCTGCGTGACCGGCTCGAACATCTCGTCGGGATTTTCCGGGTCCAGCACTTCATTGTCGGCCAGCCATTGCTGCACGTCGTTGAGATTGGGCGTTTCATAGGGACGCAGGGTGCGGCCCGCCTTGGTCCGCAATTCCTCTATCGCCGCGATCAGGCCGCGCTCGGCAATGAGGACGGAGACGCGCTCTTTCGGCAGGTCGAGATGCTCCGCGATAAGGTCGTCGCGGATGGCGGCGATCGTCGCCTGCTGACCGTCATTGGCGGGAAGCGCCGTGTCGATTGACATGTCGCATTCGGTGTCGAGGCCAAGCGAACGATTGTTCATGTTGGAGGAGCCGACGCGGATCAGGCGGTCGTCGGCGATCAGAATCTTGGCATGGACATAGATCGGCTCGCCACGCGCGGTGAAGGGATGATAGAGGCGCAGGCGATTGTAGGTATCGCGCGCCTTCAAAGCCTCGAACAGGCGGGCGCGGGCAGTGTCCATCGCCTGTTGTTCCAGCCAGCCGTCAGCCTGCTGCGGGTTGACGATGACGATTTCCGGGCCATCCGGATCGCCCAGCCGCGCCGCAAGGGCTTCGGCGATGCGGCGGGAAGCGAAATACTGGCTTTCGGCGTAGATGCAACGTCTGGCGGCCGCGATCTGGTTGACGTAGAGCCGTTCGATCTCCTTCACCGGCGGCTGGTCGTCCATTTCCGGCGCAGTGCGGGCGATGGCGACATCCACGTCACGGAACTGGACGGGAAGCGCGTCAGGCCAGCAATCGTCCACGCCCTCGACCGGCGGCAGGTCGTCGCCCCCCGCCCCCTTCCAGCGGGCGCGGCTGTGATCGCCCAGCGCGGCCGCCACCGGCCCCTTGAGCGCGGTCGTCGCATCGTGCCACGGGCCATAGGACGTGCCGTCGGGATGCCTGCGGCCCGGATCGTCGTCGCGATGGTGGCGCGTGTCCCAGCGGTCGGCGGTCATGTCGATGCCGCCGCAGAAAGCGAAGCAATCGTCGATCACCACGATCTTCTGATGATGGGACGCGCCGACCGGATGATGGCTGTCCAGCTTCACGGTGATGCGGGGATGCGCCATCCAGCGCAGCGTCGTCAGCAGGTTGGACGGGCGCAGCATCGACTTGAACGCGCCGGTGTCCCAGCGGAGCAGGTAGATTTCGAGGTCCGGCGTGCGTTCCACCAGCCAGCGGATGAAATCGCCGATGATGACAGGCGCGCCGTCCTTCGCATCCTCCTCGCGGATGAGGCTGATGCGGGCGTCGAAATCCCAGCCGATCAGCATGATCCGCTTCGTCGCTTTCAGCATCGCGGCGCGGGCGTGGCGGAAATAGGCGTCTGCGTCGATGATGACGCTGGCCTGGGTGGCGCGGGCGATGCGCCAGCAATCCTGGCCCTGGGTCGGGGCGCTCATGCGTTGCCGACCACGAGGCAGGCCAGGAACATGAGCAGTCCGGCGAAACGGTTGGAACGGAATTTGACGAGCGGGTCCGCGCCATCCTCCCTCAAGGTGCCGACCTGCCAGAGCAGATGCGCGGCCATGGGGAGGAGTGCGATGAGCGCCAGCAATTGCGGCCGGACCTGCCAGATGGCGGCGCTCCACAATGCGAGCGCGAGAAGATAGCAGAGCGTCACCCCGCCCCGCACATGGCGGCCCATGGACAGCGCGCTGGAGCCTATGCCGATCAACGCGTCATCCTCCCGGTCCTGCAGCGCATAGATGGTGTCATAGCCCACGACCCAGAAAATGGTTCCAGCATAGAGCAGAAGGCCCGGCAGGGTGAGCGATCCCGCCACCTCGCTCCAGCCGACGAGCGCGGCCCAGGAAAAGACGAGGCCGAGCCATAGCTGCGGCCATCCGGTGATCCGCTTCATGAAGGGATAGGCCGCGACGAGGGCGAGCGAGGCCAGCGCCACGACCTGCGCGTAAAGGCGCAGTTGCAGCAGGACGGCGAGGCCGATGAGGCAGAGCGCGAGGAGCCAGACCCATGCGGCTTTCAGCGACACCGCGCCGCTCGCCAACGGACGCGCGGCTGTGCGGGCGACCTTCCGGTCGAGATCGCGGTCGACAATGTCGTTGAAGACGCAGCCCGCACCGCGCATGGCGATGCTGCCGACCAGCAGCCAGAGGATCAGCGGCCATTGCCGCGCGCCGCCGGCCAGAGCCACGCTCCACGCGCCCGGCCAGAACAGCAGCCACCAGCCGATCGGCCGGTCCAGCCGCGCCAGCAGCGCCAGCGCGCGCGGCAGGGCGGGCAGGCGCGCGACGAGGCCGCGGGCTTCGCTGTCGGGGACGATCTGTTCCACTTGCCGTTTCTCCGTTTGCGCGGCGCGTCTCGACTTCGCTCGACATGAGCGGCATTAGGGCGATGCCCGCGAAACGGAAAGACGCAAATGACCGCAACCCCCGCATGGCCGCCGCAAAGCGCGCCGCGCCTCTATGTCGAAACGCCGCTGGGCGAAGGGGCCGCTGTGCCGGTGGAGGGCAATGCGGCCCATTATCTGATCGGCGTGATGCGGGTGAAACCGGACGATGTGGTGCTGCTGTTCGACGGGCGGTCTGGCGAATGGGCGGCGCGGGCGCGCGACATTCGCAAGCGCGATCTGGTGCTGGTCTGCGAGACGCGGACCAGGCCGCTGGAACATGTGCCCGATTTCTGGCTGTGCTGCGCGCCGATCAAGAAGGGGCGCATCGACCTGATCGCCGAAAAAGCGTGCGAACTGGGCACGGCGAAGCTGCAACCGGTGCTGACGCGGCGGGCGGTGGTGGACAGGCTAAACCTCGACCGGCTGCGCGCGCATCTGGTGGAGGCGGCGGAGCAATGCGGGCGGACAGCGCTACCGGAGCTTGGGGAGATGGTGAAGCTGGACGCGCTGCTGCGCGAATGGCCGGATGATCGCTGGCTGTTCTTCGCGGACGAGACGGGCGGCGCGCCTTTGGAGCAGGCTTTGCGGGCGCATCCCGGGCCGGCCGCTTTCCTGATCGGGCCGGAGGGCGGATTCGATCCGAGTGAGCGCGAAGCGATCCGCGCCGTGGCGAAAGCCGTTCCCGTCTCGCTTGGCCCGCGCATCCTGCGCGCGGAGACGGCCGCCATCGCCGCGACATCGGCGTGGATGGCGCTGAATGGGGATTGGCAATAGTTTCATTCCGCAATGGGATTGAAGCCCTTGCGCGCGCGCCCTATCTGTCGCGCTCGCGCTCGCTGTTTGACGCGCGTGGGGGAAGCATTAAGGGCGGGGGATGAGCACCAGAACCGACTCAGGGGGAAATGATCCCGTCATCGAAAGCCGCGATCAGCTGATCGCGGCCTTTGCCAAGGGCGAAAAGCCCAAGGATCGCTGGCGGATCGGCACCGAACATGAGAAATTCGTCTATTCGGCGAAGGATCATCATGCCCCATCCTACGAAGAAAAAGGCGGCATCCACACGCTGCTGATCGGCCTTACCCGCTATGACTGGCAGCCGGTGTTCGAGGGTGAGAATATCATCGCCCTGTCCGGCCCCGACGGCACGATCAGCCTGGAACCGGCGGGACAGTTGGAGCTTTCCGGCGCGCCGCTCGAAAATCTGCACCAGACCTGCGCCGAAACGGGCCGCCATCTGGAACAGGTCAAATATGTGGGCGATATGCTGGGCCTGGGCTTCCTGGGCCTTGGCATGTGGCCGGACAAGACGCGCGACGCGCTGCCGATCATGCCCAAGGGGCGCTATGGCATCATGCTGCGCCACATGCCGCGCGTGGGGTCGATGGGCCTCGACATGATGCTGCGGACCTGCACGATCCAGACCAACCTCGACTATGGCAGCGAAGCGGACATGGCGCAGAAATTCCGCGTGTCGCTGGCGCTGCAACCGCTGGCGACGGCGCTGTTCGCCAATTCGCCCTTCACCGAAGGGAAACCCAACGGATATCTTTCCTATCGCAGCCATATCTGGTCGGACACCGACCCCGGCCGCACGGGCATGTTGCCCTTCGTGTTCGAGGATGGCTTCGGTTATGAGCGTTATGCGGACTATGCGCTCGATGTGCCGATGTATTTCGTTTACCGCGACGGCCGGTATATCGACGCGGCGGGGCAAAGTTTCCGCGATTTCCTTGCGGGCAAGCTCCCTGCCCTGCCCGGCGAAAAGCCGACCGAGAAGGATTGGGAGGATCACCTATCCACCGCCTTCCCCGAAGTGCGGATGAAAAGCTTTCTGGAGATGCGCGGCGCGGATGGCGGGCCGTGGAATCGTATTTGCGCGCTGCCTGCTCTGTGGGTCGGGCTGCTCTACGATCAAGGGGCGCTCGATGCGGCATGGGATCTGGTCAAGGACTGGACCATGGAGGAGCGGCAGGTGCTGCGCGATTCCGTGCCGAAGCTGGGCCTCGACGCGCCGATCGCGGGCGGGCGCAAGCTGCGCGACATTGCGGGGCAGGTGCTGGACATTGCGCGGAGCGGGCTGGCGGCGCGCGGGCGGCTCAACGCGGCGGGCGACAATGAAACAGGCTATCTCTCCGCGCTGGACGAGATCGTGGCTTCAGGCCGCACCCATGCCGAACGGCTGCTGGAACGCTATCATGGCGAGTGGGGCGGCGACATCAGCCGCATCTATGCCGAAGAGAGCTTCTGACCTTCATTCCGCCGGTTGAAGATCGCCTTCGACCGGCCTTTTCCGTCCCGCGATCCATGCAAAGAAGCGGGGGATGGGCGCGTTGCGTTCCATCCATTCGCTATAGGCGCGATAATCGGGATCGACGGACAAATGCTTTTCCTCCGTCCTGGCGCGCCAGAAATAGACGGCATTGGTGGCCGCCAGCAGCGCGCAGTTGCGGACCAGCTCGGTCAGGCTGCCTGAAACCGTGAGGAAGGGCAGCGAGGAGAACCACCAGAACAGATTCTTCGAGAGGTAAGCCGGATGGCGCGTCCAGCGATAGGGGCCATGCGTCAAGATGCCGCGATGGGTGAGGTTGGAAAAGCGGATGCCGAACACGACTGTCGCCCAGGCATAGATGCCGGTCAGCAGCACCAGCCAGCCGCCCAGCAACCATTGCAGCGCCGTGTGTCCTTCCGTCCACATATCCCATTCCGCGCCGCCCGCATGATAATCGAGCGGGCCGCCATTCCCCATCAGGACGAAGGGCGGATAGCAGATCAGCGCCGCGACCCATCCGGCCAGATAGGGATTGGCCGTGCGGATGTGGGAATCCAGCGGCTTCATCGTCAGCATGTAGCCGACCGTCGCCATGCACACGTCGATCATGAACATGACCGCGATCAGGAACGCCGCCAAGGCTACGGGATGGGAAAAGGCTTCGTCGATCCGCCACTGGACGACGCTGGCGAAATTGCCCGGCACGATGGAGACCATGAAGGCGAGGAAGAAGCCCTTCACGGCCCATGCCCGCGCATGATTGGCCACTTCGCGCATGTCGGGCGCGCCCGCAGATCCGCCGATCACCCATTGGCCAAAGGCGTAGCTGGCGTCGCGCGGATCGATCAAACGCCGGTCGAGCCAGATGACATAGGGAACGGACAGCACCAACAGCCATGGCGCGGCGACCATGAACAGATCCATCGAAAAACGGTAATTGCCGTCCCAATACCAGCGCGCGACGCAGTAGAAGATGGCGAGGGCGAGCCATGTCGCCCACAGGCCGGCGATCTTGACGAGGCTGATGTCGCGCGCTTCGCTCCATGGCCGCGCCGCGCCCTTCCAGTCGATGCCGGTGGAGGCATTGCGGTGCACCTTGTCCACGATCAGCGACCACAGCACCATCGGCACCCCGCAGGCGGCCACGGCGACAAGACCCGCACTGGGACCATCCATGCCATAATGCCGCGCAATCAGCGTCCACAGGCCAAGCCCGGCGAGGCCAGCAAGGCCGACTCCATGGCTGACGGCGGATTTGGGGCGGACTGCAGCGGGATTCGTCATGGTCCCGACTTTAGGGCGAAATGGTAAGCAAGCCGTGAAGGCGCTGCCCCTATCCGCCCAGCACGTTGATCGTGAAGGCCAATATGCCCAGGTTGAAGACAAAGGCGGCAATGCAGTGGAAGATGACCACGCGGCGGACCTCCATGACGTTGATCGACACGTCCGACGTCTGGAAGGTCATGCCCAGCGTGTATGAAAAATAGATGAAATCCCAATAGCGCGGCTCTTGGGTGGCAGGGAAATCCATGCCGCCTTTGTCCTTCCCCTTTTCATCGGCGACATAGAAGATATGGGCATAATGCAAGGCATAGATATGGTTGGAAAAGAGCCACGCCAGCGCCAGCGTCGCCAGCACCAGCGCGATGACGGCCCGATCCGGCCCGCCATGCTGCATGACCGCCACGCCGACTGCGACCAGTATGACCAGCGAAACGATGCCGGTCAGGATCAGCATCAGTTCGCGATTGGCGTCATTGGCCGCCGCGTTGCGGCGCATCGTCTGCGGGTCGGCCTTCAGCAGCGCTATGGTGGAGAGCAGGAAGGCCAGCGCCGCCACATCGAACCCCGCCATCGCCGCTTCATGCCAGGGCAGCACCAGCGCAAACGGTGCAATACTGACCAGCAAGGCCAGGAACATGACATAGCGCCACGGAAAGACAGGGGATGTTTTCATGCCACGCATGGAAGGCGCAAAGCGCGCGCGATGCAAGAGGGGGAAGGATAATGAGGGGTGGCGCGGCGCGCATTTGGCTGTAAGGAACAGATCATGACCAAAAGGCGCGGGGCATGATCGCGAAACTGAAAGGGCGGCTGGACAGCACCGGCATCGACCACGCCATCATCGACGTGGGCGGCGTGGGCTATCTGGTCGGTGCATCGTCGCGCACATTGGCCGCGCTGGGGCCGGTGGGCGAAGCCGTGACCGTGCACACCGAAATGCTGGTGTCGGAGGATTCGATCCGCCTCGTCGGCTTTGCGCGGGGGGAGGAGCGCGACTGGTTCCGCCTGCTGATCGGCGTGCAGGGCGTGGGCTCGCGGGTGGCGCTGGCCATCCTGTCGGCGCTGGAACCGCTGGAACTGCACCGCGCGGTCGCGGCGGGGGACAAGGCGATGGTCGCGCGGGCCAATGGCGTCGGCCCCAAGCTGGCGCTGCGGATCGTCAATGAACTGAAAGACAAGATCGGCGTGGCGCCCACGGCCGCCGGGCCTCTGGGGTCGGGCGGCATTCCGATTTCGGCAGGCGGATATGGTGCCGATGCCTTGTCCGCGCTCCAGAATCTGGGCTTCCGCCCCGCCGAAGCCAGCGCGGCAGTGGCTGCGGCGGAAGAGGAGCTAGGCGAGGAGGCAACCCTTGACGCCCTCGTCCGCCTCGCCCTGCGGAAGGCGGCGAAATGAGCGACGAGGACCGCCTGATCGCCTCCACCCGCCGCGCTGAGGATGTGGACGCGGCGCTACGTCCCAGGACGCTCGACGAATTTATCGGGCAGAAGGCGGCGCGGGAGAATCTGCGTATCTTCATCGAGGCGGCGAAGGGGCGCGGCGAGGCGCTGGACCATGTGCTGTTCTTCGGCCCGCCCGGCCTTGGCAAGACGACGCTGGCGCAGATCGTCGCGAAGGAAATGGGCGTGGGCTTCCGCGCCACGTCCGGCCCGGTGATCGCCAAGTCGGGCGATCTTGCCGCGCTGCTCACCAATCTGGATGAAGGCGACGTGCTGTTCGTGGATGAGATCCACCGGCTCAATCCCGCGGTCGAGGAAGTGCTCTATCCCGCGATGGAGGACCGCGCGCTGGACCTGATGATCGGCGAGGGGCCGTCGGCGCGGTCGGTGCGGATCGACCTGCCCCGCTTCACGCTGGTCGGCGCGACGACGCGGCAGGGATTGCTGACGACGCCGCTGCGCGACCGCTTCGGCATTCCGGTGCGGCTGCAATTCTATACGGTGGAGGAACTGGAACTGGTGGTGCGGCGGGCCGCGCGATTGCTGGACCTTGGCATCACCCCCGACGGCGCGGTGGAGATCGCGCGCCGGTCGCGGGGCACGCCGCGCATCGCAGGCAGGCTGCTGCGCCGGGTGCGCGACTTCGCCAATGTCGCGGGCGCGGCGGCCGTCGACGCGAAGGTAGCGGACGCGTCGCTCAGCCGTCTGGAGGTCGATCATCTGGGGCTGGACCTGATGGACCGGCGTTACCTGACGATGATCGCGGACATCTATCGCGGCGGGCCGGTCGGCGTGGAAACGCTGGCGGCGGGGCTTTCGGAGCCGCGCGACACGATCGAGGAAGTGATCGAGCCTTATCTGATCCAGCTTGGCCTCATCGCCCGGACGGCGCGGGGGCGCTGCCTGAACGGGCCGGGATGGAAGCATCTGGGCCTCAATCCGCCCGCCGGATCACAGGACGGCCTGTTCGACTGAAACCCCAAAACAGCATGGCCGTTACGGCAGAGCGCCGTTATAGCTGCACGGGCGACAGGCGCGCGGCGGAACGGGCCGATAACAGGAGTGGGCCTTTGAGGGCAATTGAACGCTTTCCCAATCTGGTGACGATGTTCTTTGCGCGCGCGAAGGAGATGGGCGACGCCCCCTTCCTGTGGCGCAAGAAGGACGGCGCATGGCGTTCGATGAGTTGGACGGACGTCGCCTATGACGTGGCGGCGCTGGCGAGCGCGCTCCGGGCGCAGGGGCTGAAACCCGGAGACCCGGTGATGCTGGTGAGCGAGAACCGGCCGGAATTCTGCATCGCCGATCTGGCCATCATGGCGGCGGGCGGCGTCACCGTGCCGACCTACACCACCAACACCACGCGCGATCATCAGCATATCCTGACGGACAGCGGGGCGCAGGCGGTGATCGTGTCCACCGCGAAACTCGCCGCCACGCTGATGCCCGCCGTGCTGCGGTCGCAGGCGCGCTTCGTGATCGGCATGGAACCGGTGCGCGGGGCGCAGGGCCAGATCGCATGCCATTTGTGGAGCGACCTGATCGCCGCGCATCCCACCGATATCGAGGCCTGCGCGCTGGAACAGACGGCGGGACGCGAAGATCTGGCCTGCATCATCTACACCAGCGGCACGGGCGGCGCGCCGCGCGGGGTGATGCAGCATCACGGCTCGATCCTCTGCAATATCGAGGGCGCCGCAAAGCTGGTCGCGGAGGATTTCGGATGGGATGACGAGGTTTTCCTGTCCTTCCTCCCCCTCTCCCACGCCTATGAGCATAGCGGCGGGCAGTTCCTGCCGATCATGCTGGCGGCGCAAATCTATTATTCCGAAGGGCTGGAAAAACTCGCCTCCAATATCGAGGAGACGCGGCCCACCATCATGGTGGTTGTCCCCCGCCTGTTCGAAGTGCTGCGCGCGCGGATCATCAAGTCGATCGAGAAACAGGGGAAGCTCCCCCATTTCCTGCTGCAACAGGCGCTGCGGATCGCCGCGAAGGAGCAGCGCGGCGCAAAGTCGGTGTTGGACCTGCCGATGAAGGCGCTGCTGTCGCGGACTTTGAGGCCCAAGGTGGCGAAGCGCTTCGGCGGGCGGATGAAGGCGCTGGTGTCGGGCGGCGCGCCGCTCAATCCCGATGTCGGGCTGTTCTTCGAGGCGATGGGGCTGACGCTGCTGCAAGGCTATGGCCAGACGGAGGCGGGACCGGTCATCAGTTGCAACCGGCCCGCCGCCGGCATCGCCATGGACACGGTCGGCCCGCCGCTGGATGGCGTGGAAGTCAGAATCGCCGAGGATGGCGAGATATTGGCGCGCGGCGAACTGGTGATGCACGGTTACTGGCGCAATCCGGCGGAAACGGAAAAGGTGCTGAAGGACGGCTGGCTGCACACCGGCGACATTGGCGAGATCGATGCGCGCGGGCGCATCCGCATCACCGACCGCAAGAAGGACCTGATCGTCAATGACAAGGGCGACAATGTCGCGCCCCAGAAGGTCGAGGGGATGCTGACCCTGCAACCCGAAATCGGGCAGGCGATGGTGTCGGGCGACCGGCGGCCGCATCTGGTCGGCCTGATCGTGCCGGACGCCGAATGGACCCGCGAATGGGCAGCGGCGCAGGGCAAGGGCGTTGAAGGGGTCGAGAGCGATCCGGCCTATCTGACAGCGCTGCGGGCGGCGGTGGACCGGGTGAACCAGGACCTGTCCGTGATCGAGCGGGTGCGGCGCTTCATCCTGGCGGACGAGCCCTTCTCCATCGAGAATGAAGAAATGACCCCGTCGATGAAAATCCGCCGCCACGTCATCCGCAAACGCTATCAGGAGCGGCTGGACGCGCTTTATAAGGCGTAGAGATTTATAGGCGCTGGGGACTGTTTTGGGCCAATGAGGGAAATTCCCCGCCTCACTTCGTTCACCCTGAGTAGGGGTTCAGCCCTTCGACTGACTGCTGACAGCAGTCGCTCAGGATAAACTTGGCCCCGCGCCAAGTCGAAGCTAGCGCGACATCTGTCCTTCGATACGCCCCTTCGACAGGCTCAGGCGCTACTCAGGAAGAACGGGGATGGGGAAGCGGGCCATCCGCTCGCCACCCATAACCGCCAAGCGAACGCTATTTGCCCGGCGTGCGATAAGGGGTGAAGTCGCCCAGCGCGCAAGTTCCCGTGGTCATGCCGATCGTGAGGTCCGCGCTTCTCGCGATGTCGCCCCGGCAATATTGCGATCCGAACGGCCGGATGATCATCGTGTCGCCGCGCGTCAGACCGGGACAACTGCCGATCAACTCATTCTTGTAGATGAGCTTGCTGCTCATCCTATAGAGGACGATATTGCCGCTGATGACGCGGAAACTGCCTTGCGGCCGCATGGTGACGCAGCTCACCTTTTCGCCGGGCACTTTTCCAGCGAGCGCTTTTTCCAGTTCCGCCGTCTGCTTTTCCGTCAGCCGGGGCGCTTCATAGCTCCCCGCGCAAGCCCCCAGCACCAGCGGTGCAAGCATGATCCCGAGACGCATGACGACTCTCCTGTTTCCTGTTCTCAAGACGCCAGGATAGAGCAAAAACCGTCAGGCGGCATCCTTTGCCGCGCGCCTTTGCGCCAATTCCGCTACATCGCGCGCGCGCATGAAGATATTGGTGTCCCGTTCCAGGGCGATGGTGGTCGGCACGGTCGCCTCCCCCTGCGCCCGCGCGGCCTCGACGCTCTCCATCCTTGCGCGCAGGGCGGCATTGTCCGGCTCGACGGTCAGGGCGAAACGACCATTGGACTCCGTATATTCATGCGCGCAATAGACGGTGGTGTCGCCCGGCAGGGCCGCAAAGCGCTGCATATTGGCGAACATCTGCGCCGCTGTGCCTTCGAAAAGGCGGCCGCAGCCCATGGCGAACAGCGTATCGCCCACGAAGATGATCCCGTCATCGGCCAGATGATAGGCGATATGGCCCGCCGTATGAGCAGGAACCGCCATCACCTGCGCGACATGATCGCCGATGCGGACGCTGTCCCCTTCCCCGACCGTCCGGTCGAGCGTGCCGATCTTCGCGGCCTCCGCCGCCGGGCCGGTGATCGTGCAGCCACCCCAATCCTTCGCCGCCGCCTTGATTGCCGCATTGCCACCGACATGATCGCCATGCCAGTGCGTGTTCCAGATCTGGCCGATGGTCCAGCCCCGCTGCGCGGCGGCATCCAGCACCGGCTCCGCCACCGCCGGGTCGACCGCGACCGTATCCCCGCTGGCCGGATCGTGGATCAGCCAGACATAATTATCGGAGAGGACGGGAACGCGGACGACTTCCAGCATGGTTTACCAGACTCCCGTATTGGGCATCGACGCCCACGGCTCGGCCGGTTCCAGATGGCCATCCTGCAACAGTTCGATGGAGATATTGTCGGGCGTGCGGATGAACGCCATGTGCCCGTCGCGCGGCGGCCGGTTGATCGTCACGCCGGCATCCATCAGGCGCTGACACGTCTCGTAGATATTTTCGACCCGGTAGGCGAGATGGCCGAAATTGCGCCCGCCGGTATAATCTTCCGGCGCGCTGCCGTCCTGCGCGGGCCAGTTCCAGGTTAGTTCGACCTGCGCGGACTCGTCACCCGGCGCGGCCAGGAAAACCAGCGTGAAGCGCCCCTGCTCACTATCGACCCTCTTCTGCTCCTCAAGACCGAGGAGGTTGAAGAAAGCGATCGTCTTGTCGATGTCGGCAACGCGGATCATCGTGTGCAGATATTTGGGCAAGCGAAACTCCATTCGTCACGATAAGCAACGGTTCATCTCAGGCGCGGCAGGAACCTTTCCAAGATAGGACGGGTTGGTCCGTGAAGGAAGAGGGAGGATCGGCATGGCGCTGGAAATGCGGGACAAGGTTTTGCTGGGCTGCGCGGGATTGCTGGCGCTGGGCGTGGTGAGCGGCGGCTATCTGCTGGGCGATGGGCTCAAGCGCGCGAAGGCGGCGGATCGCTCCGTCACCGTGCGCGGCCTTGCGGAAAAGGATGTGACCGCCGACCTTGCCACATGGTCGATCAGCTATTCCGCCAATGGCTTCGACCTGCCCACGGTGCGGACCGAGATCGACAATAATACGAAGGAACTGAAAGCCTATTTCGCGAGCCTCGGCTTCAAGGCCGATGCGCTGACGCCGATCGGCGCGGGCGTGAACCAATATATGAACAATGGCGTCAACAACATCACCATCACGCAGCGGATGCTGCTCCGCACGACCGATATTGCCCGCGCGCAGCGGGCCGTGGCGCAGCAATTCGACCTCGTCCGGCGCGGCGTGACGGTGCAGGAGGGATCGGGGATGCGCTACAGTTTCACCAAGCTCAACGACGTCAAGCCGCAGATGGTCGCCGCCGCGACCAAGGATGCGCGCGCCGCCGCCGAACAGTTCGCGCGCGACAGCGGCGCCAGCGTTGGCGGCATCAAGGGCGCCACGCAGGGCTATTTCTCCATCGAGCCGCGCGACGGCGAAGCGGAGGGGTCGAGCGATACGCCCTACAAGAAGGTACGCGTCGTCACGACCGTCGATTTCTACCTGAACTGAGCGGTCAGGGCGCGGGCGGGAGGCGGGTGAGATTATCCGCCGCCGCCTTGCCAGCGGGCGCTTCAGGAGCCAGCTTGACGGCCCGCTGCCAGGCCGAGCGCGCGACATCCGCATGGTCGGTGAGGATCGCGATATTGCCTTCCTCCAGCGCCACAGAGGCGTCATCGGGCGACAGTTGAACGGCCCGGGCGATATGCGCCTGCGCCAAAGGCATTTCCCCCATGCGACGCGCCAGGGTGGCGGACAACAGCCAGCCGAGCGGGTCCTTGGGCGCTTGTTCCAGCGCAATGTCGAGCGAATCCCGCGCCCCCTGATGATCGTTCAGCGCGACAAGGGCGCGGGCGCGGTCCAGATGCGCCTCGCCCTTTTCGATCCCGTCGGGCAATCCGCGCGCCAGCGCCGCGTCGAAATCCGCCTTTGCCTTGGCCGCGTCTCCCCCCGCCAGCGCAGCATTGCCCGCCTGCGCCCAGAGCCGCGCGCTTTGCGCCATTTCGCCGGTGCGTTCGGCCTCGTCCGCCGCCTGTTCCAGCGCGACGATGGCGGGCGCCCAGCGTTCCGCGCGCGCATAGGCAAAGCCCATGCAATGCCGGGCGTAGAAGTTGCCGCCTTCGATCCGCCATTTCTCGGCAAAGGCCACTCCCTGCTCGGGCGACTGGAGCGCGGCGTCGATGCAGGCCTGAAAAGGCGCGGCATATTTGGGCGGGACGGGGATCATGCCGTCCTTCGCCTCTTCGGACGTCCGGGGCGCGGGCGCGCTTTCCGCAGCGGCGGCGCGCGCTTCGACGGCCTCCTTGCGCTTGCGGTTCATCACCGCCTCGATCTCCGGATCATAGGCCTGGGGCATGAGCAGCAGGAGGGGAAGAAGGAAGGGCATCAGAGATTGTCCAGCAGGCTGGCGACGGCGCGGATCAACAAGGCGATGTCGCTGTCGCGCGAAAGGCGGTGATCGCCGTCCTTAATCAGCAGCGTCTGCACATCGGATGAACGCACCTGCCGCGCGATCCGCAGCGCGATTTCCCACGGCACGTCGGGATCGGCCTGACCCTGGAGCAGGCGGATGGGGCAATCAAGCGCGATTTCGCCCTCCAGCACCCTGAGCGCCTGTCCCGATTTCCAGAAGCCGAGCGTCGTCACATAGGGCTGATCGCCATAAGGCGTCGGCTCGACGAGGCGACCTTGCGCGGCCAGCGTCGCCCGGTCGGCTTGCGGAAATCCCCACTCCGTGAAATCGGGCGCCGCCGCTATGCCCACGATCCCCGCCACGCGATCCGGCCGGGCGAGCGCGATCAGCAGGGCCAGCCATCCGCCCATGGACGATCCGACGAGCAGCAGAGGCCCCTGCGTCAGCGCATCGATCAGCAACAGGGCATCGTCACGCCAGCTGACCAGCGTGCCGTCCTCGAACGCGCCCTCGCTCGCGCCGTTGCCGGCATAGTCAAGCCGCAGCATGGCCCGCCCCGTTTCCGCCGCCCATCGATCCAGCGCAACAGCCTTCCCGCCTTCCATGTCCGACATATAGCCGGGCAGAAAAACGATGGTGGTGCCCTTCCCGGCGCGATGGCGATAGGCCAGCTTCAGCCCATCGGGGCGCGGAAAGAAGGAAGGGGGCGACGATGGCGGGATATCCGGAATCTGATCCTCCTGCGGGATGAAAGTCTTTCCCGACCCTTTAGAAGGTCCGATGCGCGGAGTCAGAAAAATTATGCGGCGGATATGATTGACAGCCCCCCGGCCAACGGCTAATCGCGCCCACCTACCCCGTGCCCAGATGGCGGAATTGGTAGACGCACCAGCTTCAGGTGCTGGCGATCGCAAGGTCGTGGAGGTTCGAGTCCTCTTCTGGGCACCATTTGTTCTTCCGGCGACGTCCGGGAACATCCGAAAAGCGGCTGATTTCAGCCGCTTTTTGTGTTATATCCGTCCAGTCAAATCCGGGCTGATCCGGCACCAATCGGGAACAAATATGGTATCCTGCATGGTATCGAAGGCCCCTTATGGACGGGCCGATACCATGGGAAAACTCTTCGCGACGACCGTCACGAGCGCCAAGCCGAGAGAGCGCGAATACAAGCTCACCGACGGCGCCGGCCTCTATCTCCTCGTCAAGCCGAACGGCACGAAGCTCTGGCGTCTCAACTACGCCTATCTCGGCAAGCAGCGCACGCTCTCCTTCGGCGCGTGGCCCGACGTTGGCCTCGCCGATGCGCGCGAGCGGCGCGACGAAGCCCGCAAGCTGATCGCCGCCGGCCTCGATCCCTCGCACGAAGCGAAGCTTGCCGAGGCGCGAGCGATGCTGTCCGAGGAAAACAGCTTCAAGCTGGTCGCCGAGGAATGGGTTGCCAAGCAGGAGCGCGAAGGGATGGCGGAGATCACCCTGAGCAAAATCCGCTGGCTGCTCGCCAAGGCCTATCCCAGGATCGGCAACCGCGCCGTCGCCAAGATCACCGCCCAGGAAGTGCTTGCCGTGCTCCGTTCGATCGAGGCAACCGGCCGATATGAAAGCGCGCGGCGGATGCGCAGCGTGCTGAGCCGCGTGTTCCGCTACGCCATCGCGACCACGCGGGCCGAAATCGATCCGGCCCGTGACCTGCGCGGCGCGCTGACCGTACCCAAGGCAAAGCATCTCGCAGCCATCACCACGCCCAAGGGCGCCGGAGAACTCATGCGCGCGATCGAGGGTTACACCGGCCACGCCATCACCCTGTTCGGGCTCAGGCTGTCGGCCCATCTGTTCGTACGCCCGGGCGAACTGCGCCAGGCCGAGTGGAGCGAATTCGACTTCGACCGCTCGGTCTGGAACATCCCCGAGCAGAAGATGAAGATGCGACGGCCGCACCGCGTGCCGCTGTCCACGCAGGTGACCGGGCTTTTCGAGCAGCTCTGGGATCTGACGGGCACAGGACGATACTGCTTCCCCTCCTTCCGCTCGCCGCGTCGCCCGATGTCGGAGAACACGGTCAACGCGGCCCTTCGAGCGCTCGGGTTCGGCCAGGAGGAGATGACGGCGCACGGCTTCCGGGCGATGGCAGCGACGCTGCTCAACGAAACGGGCAAGTTCAATCCCGACGCCATCGAGCGCCAACTCGCCCATATGGAGACCAACGCCATCCGGCGTGCCTACACGCGCGGCGAATATTGGGACGAGCGCGTGCGGATGATGCAGTACTGGTCGGATCAGCTCGACGAGATGCGCGACGGCGCAAGGGTTCTGAAGCCCAACTTCCGACGCGCCTGAGGCTCCCAACCTAGCGATCACGGTAAGTCCGCTCGGTCACGTCGGAGATCGATCGGAATACAGCGGACGAATCCTGGGTGAGCGGATCATGGGCCTGCACATGCCCTTGCGCCCATTCCAGCCACTCGGCGGCCGTCCTATCACCAACTTCCAATGAAGAGTCCGGCATCGCGGCACGCAGTGCCATGAGGAAATCCCGCGCGAGTCCCGCTTCGCGCCATCTGCCAGCCTGTTCGAGAAAGCATCGAAAGCGGTCGCGGTCGAGCTTGAGTTCCCGCGCCAGCATCTGGCGACACCGTTCGTCGGTCTCTCTCAGCCGCTGGCGCTCCTCACCTCGGTCCCGGTCGCTTTGAGACTGGCGGCCACTATCGCCGAATCGAGCCCACCGGAGAGCAGCAGGACGGCTCGATCATGGCCGGTGACGCGGGCGCGCACGGCAAGATGCACCGCATTGCGCACGGCGCGAGCCGCTTCCCCGGGATCGTCGATCATCCGGTCTCGACCGACGAAGGCCCAGGGCGACCACAAAGTTTCGCGGTCCGCCCCGTCCGCCGAGACAAGCAGGCGATCGCCGCCGCGCAGTTCCTCGACGCCGCCGAGGCAGGTCTCGCTGCGCCGCCATTCAGGATAGGCGATGTGGCGCGCAAGAGCGCCGGGATCGACGGTGAAGCGGCATCCGAGGTCCGACAGCAGTGCCAGATCGGACGCGACCAAGAGCACGCCTCCGTCCCTTGCATGATAACATCCCAGGTCGCCCATCGGCGCACGTACACAAGGGCGATCTTGTCATCCATGCTATGGATGCATTTGCCGGAGCGATTGGCGTTTCAGACTCAACCGGGAAATCCACCCCCGTTTATTCGGCTTGCATTCCGCGCAAGCCCGATACCGTAAACCCCTATTTCTACGCCTACTATATGCGCAGCTTGGCAGGATCGGGCTATTTGGTTTCGCTAGCCAAAGGAATCCGTGAACGGTCCACCGATTTCCGGTTTGCCGACTTCGCAGAATTGGTCTTGGCCTTGCCATCTTTGGACACACAAAACGCGATTGTCGGTTTCCTCGATGAGAAAACAGGGAAGATCGACGCTGCGATTGCGCTGGAGGAGCGGCAGATTGCCTTGCTGAAAGAGCGCAAGCAGATCGTTATCCAGAACGCTGTCACCAAGGGCCTGAACCCCAACGCCCCCATGAAGGACAGCTGCGTCGATTGGATTGGCGAAATCCCGGCGCATTGGGGTGTCTTTCCGTTGTTCAGCAAAGCCTGTCGCTGTTTGTCCGCTACCAGTTGATGGTGACGGCGCCGCTGCCCGAGCTTTTTGACGCGCACGCTGATCGCGCTCGACATCACCCTAGCCGGGCTGTTCTGGGCGCTGGGCGGCGAGGACAATGTGCTCGGCCGCCTGATCCGCAAGATCCTCTACATCGGCGCCTTCGCGTTCATCATCAACAGCTTCTCAACGCTAAGCGACATCATCTTCCGCTCGTTCGCGCAGGCCGGACTGACCGCAGGCGGTGGGACGATCACCGCTGCCGATCTTTTGAAGCCCGGCCGCCTTGCCGGGACCGGCTTCTCCGCCGCCTGGCCGCTACTGCAACAGGTCCACCAGTATCTCGGCTTCACGACCTTCTTCGACAACTTCCTGACGATCGTGGTGCTGCTGGTCGCGTGGGTGATCGTGATCCTCGCCTTCTTCATCCTCGCCGTGCAGATGTTCGTCACCATTCTCGAGTTCAAGCTGACGAGCCTAGCCGGCTTCATCCTCGTGCCTTTCGCGCTGTGGAACCGCACCAGCTTCCTCGCCGAGCGGGTGCTGGGCAATGTCGTGTCGTCGGGCATCAAGGTCATGGTGCTCGCGGTCATCGTCGGCATCGGCTCGAACTACTTCACCCAGTTCACCACCGCGCTCCAGGGCCAGGAACCCGACATCGGGCAGGCCATGAGCCTTGTGCTGGCAAGCCTTGCTCTTTTCGGGCTCGGTATTTTCGGCCCCGGCATCGCTTCGGGTCTCGTCGCAGGCGCGCCGCAGCTGGGAGCAGGCGCTGCACTCGGCACCGTGCTTGGCGCGGGCGGCATCATGTACCTCGGCGGCGCAGGCGCGGTCGGTGCAGCTCGCGGCCTTGCCGCCGCCGGCCTTGGCGCGGTGCGTGCAGGTACCGCAATGGGTTCGGCGGCGTCGACAGCCTACACCCTCGGCCAGGAGGGCGCCGGCTCCTCCAGCGTCGGCGCCGGGATCGGCGGCATGGCGAGCGCCGCAGCCGGTGCCGCGCGGTCGCGGATGTCGGCCGCGCTAGGTCTTGGCGAGGCCGCCGAATCCGGCCGCCAAGCCGCGTTCAGCGCCATGACTGGCCGCACGGCATCCGCGGCCTCGGAAGCTGCGGATGGCGCGTCGTCGATGCCCGGATGGGCAAAGGCGATGAAGGCGCAGCAGAGCGCCCGCCATCACCGCCAGACCGCCATGCACGCCGTCCAATCCGGCGATCGTGGCGGTCATGGCGCAACCCCCGACATCAAGGAAAGGGAGGATTGATCCTCATGATCTCGCATTCGACATTTTTCAGGCGCGCCGTCCAGCGATACGGACATACACCTGAGCCCGAGACACCCTATCAACGTGCCGGCCAACTCTGGGACGAACGCATCGGCTCGGCCCGCGTCCAGGCACGGAACTGGAGGTTGATGGCCTTCGGCTGCCTGGGCCTCGCCACCGTGCTGTCGGGCGGCCTGCTGTGGCAGTCGCTGCAAAGCCGCGTCGTTCCCTATGTGGTCGAGGTCGACAAGCTCGGCGAGACGCGCGCCGTCCAGCCCGCTGACAAGGATTATCAGCCGACCGACAGCCAAGTCGCATGGTTCCTCTCCCGGTTCATCGAACATGTGCGCTCGGTCTCGCTCGATCCGGTGCTGATGCGCCAGGACTGGCTTTCAGCCTACGATTTCACGACCAAGCGCGGGAGCATATTCCTTGGCGATTACGCCCGCGCCGCCGATCCGTTCGGTCATATCGGCGAGCGCACCGTCTCGGTGCAGGTGACCAGCGTGGTGCGCGCCTCGGACAAGTCGTTCCAGCTCAAATGGGTCGAGACCGCCTACGAGCGCGGCGCCCAGGCAGGCACCTCGCATTGGACCGCGATCCTGACCACCCAGATGGTGGCACCGACCAGCGCCGATACGCTGAGGAAGAACCCACTCGGCATCTATGTCGATGCGATCGACTGGAGCCGTGAACTCGAGCCAGCCGGTTCCTCGCCAACGGCCGTCGCGCCGGCGCGCGCTGCGCTGCCGTCACCGGCCAGCATCCCCGCTGGATCGCCGCTCGACCCCAACCTCGGCGCCGCAACAAATCAGGAGACCCAGCCATGAAAGCCGCTTTTCGCGCGGCGACGGCACTTGCCCTCGCTGCTCCCGCTGCCGCCCAGACCACATCGACGGCTCCGGCATTGCCCGCGCGCGCAGCGGTGCCATCGGTTGCGGTCGCGACGCCGCCGAACGGACCAGTCGTTTCGCCACCAAAGGCTGCCACGCCGGTTCCGCGCCGCCGACATATCCCACCATCGCCCGCTGAACTGCGCGTCCGGGCCGCCAATCGCGCCGCGACGCTCGAACCGGCAACCGGCGGCTATCTCAATGCAGTGCAGGTCTTTCCGTACAGCGACGGCGCCATCTACCACGTGCTGACCGCGCCAGGCCAAGTCACCGACATCGCGCTCCAGCCCGGCGAGACGCTGGTGGCGGTGGCGGCGGGCGATACCGTGCGCTGGGTGATCGGCGATACAACGAGCGGTGGAGCTGGCAGCGGTTCCGATGAAACCAGGCGCACGCATGTGCTGGTGAAGCCATTCACGGCCGGGCTCACCACCAACATCATCATCACCACCGATCGGCGGACCTATCATCTGGCACTGACCAGCACCGCGCGCACGGCCATGCCGGCGCTTTCCTGGACCTATCCGCAGGACGCGCTGATCGCGCTCAAGGCCGCCGCCGAAGCGGCGAGAGCAGCGCAGCCGGTGGCTTCGGGGCTTGCCGTCGACCAGCTGCACTTCGGCTATGCTATCACGGGCGACAAGCCTGCCTGGCGGCCGCTGCGCGCGTTCGATGACGGGCGCCAGACGTTCATCGAGTTCCCAGCCAGTCTCGGCGAAAGCGAGGCGCCGCCGCTGTTCCTGGTCGATGCCAAGGGCAATGCCGAGCTGGTCAACTACCGCGTGCAGGGCCGCTACTATGTCGTCGACAGGATCTTCGATGCGGCGGAGCTGCGCCTCGGACTCAAGCATCAGGATGTGGTACGGATCAACCGGACCGGTCAAACGGCCAGCCGGCGGAGGCCGTCGTGACCGAGGCGGTGACGACACAGCCTGCCAAGCTCGATCCCGAGAGCCTGGCGCTCCGTTCGCGCCCGCCGCGCGCGATCCGGTTCAAGCGCGGCGTCATCATCGCCATCGCGGCGCTGGGATCGGTCAGCCTCATGACGGTGACATGGCTGGCGCTGAAGCCGCGCCTGTTCCACCACGTCACGGGTCAGGAGGAACTCTCCTCACCCGATCCGCGTCCCACCAGCGACACGCTCAGCGGCCTGCCGGCAAGCTATGGCGATGTGCCCCGGCTCGGGCCGCCGCTGCCCGGTGACCTCGGCAAACCGATCCTCGATCACCAGCAGCAACTTGCGACCGGAATCAACCCGAGTGACCAGCAACGCCAGCAGGCCGAGGCGGCCGAGCATGAGCGCCAGCTCGCCGAATTGAAGGCCGCGCGCGAATCCGGTTTGCTGGTACAGAGCCGGCAGGCGGCGACTGCCCCCGCAACACCGACGGCCAGCATATCCGCCGGTGATGGCGCCCAGCCCAGTCCGCCGAAACTGGCGCTCGATCCGGCGACCGATCCCAACGCGCAGGGGCGCAAGGAGGCCTTCGTCGGGAACCTCGATCCGCGCGGCGACGTCAATCCCCATGTCCTGACGCCGGCGCCATCGCCCTACACCCTGTCGGCGGGCAGCGTGATTTCCGCGAGCCTGATCACCGGCCTGCGTTCCGACCTGCCGGGGCTGGTTACCGCGCAGGTCACCGAGAACACCTATGACAGCGCCACGGGGCGGATCCTGCTCGTCCCGCAAGGCGCGCGGCTAATCGGCAGTTACGATTCGGTCGTGGCATTCGGCCAGAGCCGCGCGCTGATCGTCTGGCAGCGGATCGTCATGCCCGATGGCTCATCGCTGCGCATAGACAACGTCCCCGCCACCGATCCCTCGGGCTATGCGGGCCTGTCGGACAAGGTGGATTTTCACACCTGGGCTCTGCTCAAGGGCGTGGCGATATCGACCCTGCTCGGCGTGGGTGCGAACCTGACGTTCACCGGCGAAAGCGACCTCGTCCAGGCGATCCGGGAGTCGACGCAGCAGAACGTGTCCCGCGCCGGCGACCAGATCACATCCCGCAATCTCCAGGTCCAGCCGACGATCACGATCCGGCCCGGTGCCCCGGTACGGCTGATCGCCCATCGCGATCTCATTCTCGCGCCGTGGCGCAATTAGGAGGAACATATGCCGGAACTCAAGCTCCCCAAGCTGCCGGACAGAACGGCGATCAAGCTGTCCATCACCGTCACGCCAGACCTGCATCAAATGCTCCAGGACTATGCCGCGCTCTATGCAGAGTCCTATGGGCGCGAAGAGCCGATTGCAGAACTCATTCCAGCAATGCTGGCCGCATTCCTCGAAAGCGACCGGGCCTTCTTGCGCTCGCGACGTGTCCCGGTGCGATGATGATCGCCTACGCTTCCCGCATTGGCACAGGTCGCGATCTGGACGCCCTGCGTGCTGCCGGATGGCGGCTGGTGGTTTCGGCACGCGGTGTCCTTCGCGCTGAAGGATTCCGCTATGCGCTCGACAATGGCGCGTGGACCTCGTTCCGGCGTGGCGAACCCTCGCATGTAGCCGCGTTCGAGAGGCTGGCCGGAAGGATCACACTATGACGCTCAATTGCCTGCGATCGCGGTCATGACGAGATCGCCAACCATCGAAGAGCGCAGACAGGCGAGGCAGGAAGCCCTTGCCGTTCTGGAGACATTGCCGACCGAGCCGATCAGCGTGCGGGTATCCACTGCGGTGAAGCTCACAGGCATCCCCCGATCGACGCTTTACGAGTTAATCAATTCCGGCGAGATCGAGACCGTCAAGATCGGCAGATCGACATTCATCCCCTATCGCTGCCTGAGGCGGCTAGTTGAAGGTTGAAGCAGCAAATTGTCGAAGGCGTACGCGCGGCGACGCAGAAAAATGTTCCTGATCGGGAATGAATGCGGCGGCCGAAGATCGATAGGAGCGTCATATTCCCGATCGGGAACATGGATAGTCATCGTCTCGACAAGATTGTTTCGTTTGCGATGACAACAGTATCGTCCGACTTCTTCCGTGCTCACTTTTCCGCGCAGGAGTTCAGAATCGGCGTTATCACTTTCACATGCGCGTCGATACGCTCGAGCACCTTCGCAGGGACGACGGCGCGCTCCGGCAGATGCCACCAATGCTCATTGACGCGAGCCACCGTCTCCACGACGGCTTGGAGAACCGCTGGCTCGGGCAGCCTGGCGCGGTTCGCGAAGTATTTCCAGCGCGGCGCCGATAGCGCCTTGAACGACCGTTCGCCGCCAAGCGACAGCGCCATGCTGTCTGTGGGAATGTAAGGGATGGTCGACAGCATGTCGTAGATCGGCGCGAGCGCGGGCGTGCCGCCGTCATCACGATAGATCAGCGACCAGTTCTTCAGGTGCATGTCACCATTGCCGGTCACCACCGCCAGCGCGAGCCGGCGCACAAATTCGAGCGCGGCGGCAGGGGATACGGCCGCGTTCACGGCGGCGGCCACATCGTGATAGGCCGCCCCCTCATATTTGCGGGAGGGATAGACGCCAAACACCTGGGCGAAGTCCTCGATGTGGATCCTCTCACCCTGTGGGCCACGGTCAAAACGCCTGATGAGAAGAACCTTGCCTTCCGACAGCGTGTCGAAATCCTCCGGTATTCCCTCAAAATCGGATTTCTCGACCAGTTCGCGCTCGGGCACGTCCATGCCGATCGCGGCCGCCAGGGCGAGATTGGCAAACTCGTTCTCGGACACGCCAGGAAATGCCGTGGAGGGGAACTTCGCGATGTATTGCCCCTGGTCGTCATCGAGCGGAAGCGTCAGGCCGCCCCCCTTGCCAGTGTTCTTCATCACCGACAGCTTCATCTGCACGCCCGCGAGTGAGAAACGCGCCTTCGGCTTTCCCTTTGCACTGTCCTGCGACGTTACTTTCGTGCCGTCACTCGGCAGGACCCGGACGGCTCCCGGCAGATCCGCGCCGAGCGCCGCCAACAGGTCGAAATCATTGCCCGGACGGACGGCGCCTGCATGATGCTTTTCCATCGCCTCGCGCAGCTTGTCCTCTGGTAGCAGGTTGGCGAAGAAGGCCGGCAATGCCCCGCTCACCGGCTTGGGATCCTTGCGCAAGCCCCCGGTGGCCGCGCGAAAGGACAGGCTGAGGATCGGCACACCGCCAGTCGTCCGATACGCCTCGTCAAAGCTGAACGCGTTGAAGTCACCGGGCGTCCTGACGATCACACCGACCTTCAGAGCATTCAGGAACACGTCCAGGGACTGGATCGCCTGAGGTGCGTGAGAAGTCTGAGTCATGAGGTCCGCCTTCAATCGGGCTGTGAAACAAAGGCGGGCAAGTCGTCGTCGTCACGCGGACGCATCAATGCCCGGACGGCCGGGACCATCGCTTGCGGCACCAGCATCATCTCCAGCCCGAGCGCACGGGAGACATTCATGAGCGTCGTTGCGCGCGCTGCAGCAATGCCCGTTTCGATATCGCGATAACGTGGACGGGATATGCCAGCCAGATCGGCCACCTGTTCTTGCGTCAACCCGGCCGCCAGCCTCGCCTGCCGCAGGAGGTCGCCGAGTTCGCGCAGGGTTTCGGATATAGCGTTCACGGTGATCCTTATACGATTCAAAATGAAATCACATGAAGCGTTTGCATATTTTGCTTCGGCCAGCACGTCAAATTTGAATGATCCCTTTTCATATCATATAGACAGAGTAAGATATGTAAACGTATCATGATTTGGATAACGTCTGCCCGTTCAGGAGCGAAGAGAACAAGCGACTGGTAGCGGCGAGGCGCTGGGAAATCGCATCTTCAGGGTCTGGCGGCCTATGATCTGTCCGAAATTTGCAGCTGTATTTCGGACAGCGGCGGCTCCTCACGCCGGGTCGAGCGCTTCGGGATGTGCAGATTTCAGGTTATCGTTCTGCGCAAAAATTGGGTTTTCCTGTTTGGAACGATCGGAATCATGCCATCCGAATCACCCGCCTGATTGACCTGCTTTCAGGTCGGAATTTTCCGTCCAAGGACTCGAACCTCCGAAGCAAAAAGTCCCAGGGTATCGATTATGGTATCTGCCGGCGGAAGGCGCAGTATGATATTGAACTTTAATAACAAATTTGCCGTTTTCGAGTCCTCTTCTGGCACCATTTGTTCTCCAAGCGATTGATTTCCTTGGAACATTGCCAAAATTTGTGCCTTCTTCAACGTAACCGGCGCCGAATGGGATAGGACCCGTTGAGGCAGAATGCTGCCTCGACGCGCTTGCGAAGAAGAAGGCAATGCGCTGGCGGTACTCGCTGGGAAGGGGAACAAGAGCGCGGCCTTATAGTGGCCCCGCTCATCAATCCGGTGATGTTTGTCGTCAAGTTTAACGGCATTGTGATCACACTTATTTTCCAGCGGTCATCCTGGCATGTTTCTCATCGAGAGGGTTTCCGCCCGGCCCGATGCCCGTCGCGCGCCTGCGGAGACTTTGCGATGACAGGTCGTCGAAAATCGGTTATCGGAGCATCATGGTCCGTCGGGGTTTCATTCTTTTGTGGATGATCGTCGCGTCGCTTACTGCGGCGTCGGTGGTGCATGCCAACGAAACGGCCCCTTCGTCCATCATTGAATGTTCTGGCTATGTCCATAGCGATGGCGACGCCGATCAATCGCAAGGTGACGCCGACAAGGCCATCCCGCACCATCATGGCAGCTGTCATGGCGCAGCGTCACTGTTGCCCAGGGCGATCGTGCCAATTCTCTTCGACATCAAGGCTGCTCCAAAATCTGCTGCCATGTCCAAGGCGCTTGGCCGGTGGACACCCGGGCCTGACCTAAGGCCTCCCATAGCCTGATTGACGCTCAAACGACTGTTCCCCTGCTTTAGGCGGGCGGGCAGCTGGACGCTTATCAGTCAGGATTTCATACATGCACAGGATCATTGCGGCCTTTCTGGCCGCCGCGTCTTGCGTCGCCATCTCGCAAGCGCAGGACAATATTGCGGCAGGGCAGCCTGCACACGCAGCCTTTACGCTCGACCAAGCTGTCGCCATCGCTGGCGGCAGCGCCCCGGCTGCCGATGCCGCTCAGGCCGGCATAGAAGCCGCGCAAGCCGCACGCACGGTAGCCGGCCTTCGTCCGAACCCGCAGCTTCAGTCGCAGGTCGAGAATGTCATCGGAACGGGCCCTTATAGCGGCGTTCGTCAGGCCGAGACGACCGTCGGCCTCAATATTCCGATCGAACTTGGCGGCAAACGATCCGCCCGGATCGCCATCGCGGACGCCCAGTCCAATCGAGCGGCAATTGTAGCGGCCATCACACAAGCGGACATCCGCCTGCAGGTCACGGCGCTGTATATTGATGCTGTTGCTGCCGAACGGCGGGTGATGACGGCGCGCGATCAGTTCCGGATCGCAAAAGATGCACTCGACGCCGCCAAGATACGCGTTCAGGCGGGCCGCGCCTCTCCGCTTGAAGAACAGAGGGCGGATGTCACCAAGCTGAACGCCGAAGCTGAAGTGCAGAGGACGCAACGCCTCGCCGAAGCCGTGCGCGCCAATCTGGAGCGCCGGATCGGACAGCCGATTGCGGGCGCGCTGGATGTGTCGGCTCTCGATCATCTTCCACCTGCAGCCTACGGGCCAACCATGGTGGCCAGCACCGGAACCCTGGCGTTGGCGGCCGCTGACGCCGATCTGGCCATCGCGGATGCTGGCGTGCGGCTCGCCCGGTCGCAACGCATACCGGACGTGACGGTCGGCCCCGCGGTTCGGCGGCTTTCCGCCACCAACGATACGGCCGCCATCCTGTCTGTCTCCATACCAATACCGCTATTCAACTCGGGACGGGCTGCGGTTGCCCAGGCGAGCGCGCAGCGCAGTCAGGCGGAGGCGCAACGCCGCATGACGGTGCTCGATATCGACCAGGCGATTACGGACGCACAGGCGGAAGCCGATAATGCGGCAACCGCCGCACGCAATGCAAGTGGCCCAGCGCTCGCCGCGGCGCAAGAAGCCGCGCGCATCGCACGCATAGGCTATCGTGAGGGGAAGTTCGGCCAGCTTGACCTTCTCGATGCCGAGCGAACCCTTTCCCAAACCCGTCTCGCCGCGATCGACGCGCTCGCATCCTATCAGAACGCCAGGGCACGGTTGGAGCGCCTGATCGCTCCCGCGCCCGTACAAGGGAATTAATCCATGAAAATCACGAATAAAATCGCGCTTCTGCTTCCAGTCGCGCTTGCATTCCTGCTCGCAGGATGCGGCGGCGGCACCGGAGGCGAGGCAAGCAATGAGGCTATGCCCGCTTCGGAAAACGCCGGTGGCGCCGCCGCTCATGCCGATGAAGGCAAGATCACTTTGTCGGAAGATCAGATCACTTCTGCCAGCATCCAACTGGGCCGGCCGATGACAGGCGGCTCGGGTACGCTGGAGCTACCCGCAATCATTGAAGGCGATCCGCAGGGAACACAGGTCGTCTCCGCAGCGATCGGGGGACGCGTCGTTTCACTGACCCGAAACCTGGGGCAATCTGTCCAGCGCGGCCAGATCCTTGCCATCATCGAAAGCCGCGAAGCGGCACAACTTAAAGGCGAAGTCGAGGCCGCGCGCGCGCGCCTGGCGCTGGCCAACTCCAATCTCGCCCGGGAGCAGCGCCTGTTCGCTCAGCGCGTATCGCCCGAACAGGATCTTATAGCTGCCCGAACTGCCGCGATCGAGGCGCGCATTGCCCATCAACAAGCCCAGAGTCAGGTGTCTGCCGCAGGCGGCGGTGGCGGCGATCTCAACCGGCTCGGGATTGCAGCCCCCCTTTCAGGGCAAGTGATCTCGCGCAGCGTCACTCTCGGGCAGACCGTGGCGGCCGACGCGGAACTCTATCGTATCGCCAATCTGTCCAACGTCTCAATCTCACTCAATCTTCAGCCTGCCGACGCGGGTCGGGTGAAGCCCGGCAATATGGTGCTCGTAAAGGCTGCAGGCCGCCAGGCCACCGCGCGGGTAAGCTTCGTTTCCCCCGCCCTGGATGCACAAACCCGATTAGTGCCGGTCATCGCGATGCTGAAAAATGGCACGGGCCAGTGGCGTGTGGGTGAACCGGTGACGGCATCGGTCGAACTTACCGACAGCGGCGGGGACGGCGCGATCCGTGTGCCGACCACCGCAGTCCAGACCGTCGAAAACAAGCCGGTGGTGTTCGTCCGCACCAAGACTGGCTTTCAGATAGTCCCCGTCACCCTTGGCGACAATAGCGGCAGCAGCGTGATTGTCCGCTCCGGCCTCAAAGGCACCGAACAGATCGCCACGACCAACAGCTTCACGCTCAAAGCCGAACTCGGCAAGAGCGAAGCAACGCACGAGGATTGAGCCTGTGATCGCCTCCATAGTCAATTGGGCGGTTCACAGGCGCTGGCTCGTCCTGCTCCTGACCGCCATCGCCGCCGTTATCGGCGGCGTCGCCCTGTACCAACTCCCGATCGATGCGGTGCCGGACATCACCAACAACCAGGTGCAAATTAATGTCCGCGCACCCGCCCTTTCGCCCGAATTGGTGGAAAAGCAGGTAGCTTTTCCGATCGAAACCGCTCTCGCGGGCATTCCGGGCCTTGAAAATACCCGGTCGCTCAGCCGTAATGGCTTTGCACAGATCACGGCCGTTTTCGACGAATCCACGGATATCTATTTCGCGCGCCAGCAAGTCGGCGAACGGATGAGCGGCGTCGCGGAAAATCTGCCCGAGGGGGTCAACCCGGAAATGGGTCCGATCTCCACGGGTTTGGGCGAGGTCTATATGTGGACCGTCCGCCTCGAACATCGCAGGGACGACAAGCATCTGCCTGGCGAGCCAGGCATGCAGCCGGACGGCAGCTACATCACGCCGGAAGGCGAGCGGTTGACCAGCGATGTCGACAAGGCGACCTATCTCCGCACAACGCAGGACTGGATCGTCAGTCCGCTGCTCAAGAACACCAAGGGCTTGGCCGGCGTCGATTCGATCGGCGGCTATCTGAAGCAGTTTCAGGTTGTTCCCGACGTCCAGCGGCTGGCCACGCTCGGCCTTACCTTGACCGATCTCGGCATGGCATTGGAGCGCAATAACACCAGCGTGGGCGGCGGCTTTGTCGATCGCAATGGCGAAGGCCTTGCTGTCCGCTCCGATGCATTGATCCGCAACGCCAATGAGCTTTCGCACATCGTCGTCGCGACCCGGGAGGGCGTGCCGATCACCCTCGGCCAGGTGGCTACGGTAAAGACCGGTCAGGCCATCCGCATGGGCTCGGCATCGGAGAATGGCACTGAAGTTGTCGTCGGCACCGCCATCATGCGGATCGGTGAAAATAGCCGCAACGTCGCGATCGCAGTTGCTGACAGGTTGCAGGAAATCAATGCGTCCCTGCCGCCAGATGTCATCGTGCAGCCAGTGCTCGACCGGACGGCGTTAGTCAATTCGACCATCAAGACGGTCGCGAAGAACCTCAGTGAAGGCGCGCTGCTCGTTATCGTCATACTCTTCGCTCTGCTCGGCAACTTCCGTGCCGCCCTGATCGCGGCTGCCGTGATCCCGGTCACCATGCTTCTGACGGGCTTCGGGATGCTCCGTTTTGGCGTTTCGGCCAACCTGATGAGCCTTGGCGCGTTGGACTTTGGCCTGATCGTCGACGGTGCGGTCATCATCGTTGAAAACGCCTTGAAGCGCATGGTCGACCGGCAGCACCATGAAGGCCGCCTGCTCACCATCCAGGAGCGACTGGCAACCGTGGCGTCCGCCGCCCGCGAGATGATCCGCCCTTCAGTCTATGGTCAGGCGATCATCATCCTCGTCTATGTGCCGCTGCTCACCCTCACCGGGGTCGAGGGCAAGACTTTCGTGCCGATGGCGCTGACCGTCATCATCGCGCTGGCCTTCGCCTTCGTCCTTTCCCTGACCGCCGTTCCCGCGGCGATCGCCATTTGGCTTTCCAATCGCATCGACGAGAAGGAAGGCCGCATCATGGGCTGGCTACGCAAGCGGTATGAACCCGGCCTGGAAAGGGCCATGGGCCAGCCCACGCTGACTGTTGGTGTAGGGATCGGCGGTTTCGTAGTGGCCATCGCTGCTTTCATGTCGTTGGGCCAAGTGTTCCTGCCCCAGCTCGACGAAGGCGACCTGCTGATCCAGGCATTACGTATCCCGGCGACATCGGTTCAGCAGAGCCAAGCGATGCAGGTGCCCATCGAAAAGATGATGGCAAGGCAGCCGGAAGTGAAGTTCGTCTTCTCAAAGACCGGCACCGCCGAACTGGCATCGGACCCGATGCCGCCCAACGCCACCGACATGTTCGTGATTCTCCAACCGCGCAGCAAGTGGCCAGATCCCGGCCTCAGCAAGGCAGACTTGATCGCGCGCCTTGAAAAGAATCTCAGCAAATTCCCGGGCAATGCCTATGAGATCACGCAACCCATCCAGATGCGGTTCAACGAATTGATCGCTGGCGTTCGCGGCGACATCGCCATCAAGGTGTTCGGCGACGACTTCAACAGCATGAATGCCACCGCCGAGAAGATCGCCAGCGTTCTTCGTCGGACCCGGGGTGCAGCCGATGTGAAAGTCGAGCAGACGACCGGCCTGCCGATGCTCGACATTCGGGTCAATCGCGACGCGATGTCGCGCCTCGGCGTCACGGCACAGGATGTGCAGGATATTGTCACGGCCACTCTGGGCGGTCGGGAATCCGGGGTGATCTTCGAAGGTGATCGGCGCTTCCCGGTCGTTATCCGCCTGACCGACGCTCAGCGGGCGGACTTCAGTGCCTTGCAACAGGTGCAGTTGTCGGCGCCTAATGGCCAGTTTGTGCCGCTGGCCAGTGTCGCCGACATCCAGGTCGTGGATGGTCCCAATCAGATCAGCCGCGAAAATGGCAAACGCCGGGTCGTGGTGCAGGCCAATGTGCGGGGCCGCGACATTTCCAGCGTTGTCGGAGATGCCCAGGCAGCCATCGCTAAGGAGGTTCGCCTTCCCGCGGGCGCCTATCTGGAATGGGGCGGCCAGTTCGAAAATCTCGCCTCCGCGCGCGAGCGGCTGCAACTCGTGATCCCGGCCTGCTTCATCCTCATCCTCATGCTGCTTTACGGCGCCTTGGGGTCTGCCCGGGATGCGGCGATCGTGTTCACCGGTGTGCCGATGGCGCTGGTAGGCGGCGTGCTCGCGCTGTTCCTTCGGGGCATGGATTTCTCCATCTCTGCGGCGGTGGGGTTCATTGCGCTGTCCGGCATCGCGGTGCTGAACGGTCTCGTCATGGTGTCGTCTATCCAGGAGCTGATGCGAAAGGGCGTGGATCGGGCAGAGGCGGCCCGCACCGGCGCTATCCAGCGGCTGCGCCCCGTGGTGATGACCGCACTCGTAGCTAGCCTTGGCTTCGTACCGATGGCCTTGGGCACGGGAGCGGGGGCGGAAGTACAAAAGCCCCTCGCCACGGTCGTTATCGGCGGCCTTATCTCGGCTACCCTGCTGACGCTTTTCGTGCTGCCGACGCTTTATGCGCGATGGGGCCGCCGCGAAATGCCACTCGATGAGAATCTGGATGATGAACCTCATCCTCTGCTGGAGGGATCAGAATCACCACAGCCGCAACCCTGAACTGGCGCGAGGGCGCAATCTGCGCCCTCGTGTCTGGAACACGCGCCGCTGCGGCCTCTGGCCTGAACGCGCGGCAAGCGGCTCCTACAAATCGAACCTTGATATAAGACTTGCCATCGCCGCTTCGTTGCTCGCCATGATCGGCTTCGGGGTGTTCAAAGAACTTCAGCCGACACCGCTGGACAGATTCAGCCAACCGCCTTGCCACTTGTCTGGCGAGCCTGATCCTTTACTAAGCTTTCCATGGCAGCGCGGACAAAGAGACAGGTGGTGGTCGCAGGCGCTTCGGGCTTTGTCGGCCATGCCGCCGCGCGCCAGTTTGCAGCCAGCGGCTGGGACGTCATAGGCCTGTCCCGCAACAAGCCGTTCGCTGACATTCCCGGGGCGACATTCCTGCCGATCGACCTGCGTGATGCGGATGCGTGCCGCACGCTCGCGGCGTCGCTGCCGGATGCGACGCATCTGGTCTATGCCGCCGTCAACGAAACGCCGGGCGATCTGGTGGCCAGCTGGTCCGACCCCAGGCACGCGGAACGCAACGGCGCCATGTTCGCGAACCTGCTTGACGCATTGATCGACCATGCTCCGGGGCTGGAACAGGTGACGGTCGTGCACGGCACGAAGGCTTATGGCCCGCATGTGCCCGGCTGGCACATACCGGTCCCGCTCAAGGAATCGCATGCCCGCCCGCCGATCGACGATTTCTACTTCCGGCAGGAAGATCATCTGCGCGCCCGCGCCAGCAAGACGCTGCGCTGGACGGTGTTTCGCTGTCCCTCCATCGCCGGCGGCGGGCCGGGCGGCAATCTGAACGCCTTCCTTGCCATCGGTGTGTTCGCCGCGATCCGGCGGGCCGAAGGGCTGAATCTACCTTTCCCGGGCGCTGCGGACAATCATGGCATCATGGAAGTGATCGACGTCGATCTGCTGGCCCGCGCGATCGAGTGGGCGGCCATGGCGCCCACGGCCTGCAACGCGACTTTCAATATCGCCAATGGCGACGTTTACGCCTGGCCTGACATGTGGCCGCATCTCGCGCGCATCTTCGGCATCACGCCCGCTGGACACGATCCCATGTCGGTGCGCGCCTATATCCAGAATCGGGGGGCCATCTGGGCAGACATCGTCCGGCAGCACCGCTTGAGGGCATCGGAAGACGTGATGGCGTTCCTGGGCGAATCCGGGGCGCTGGCTGACTTCCTGCTGGGCAATTGCCAGCGCACGATGCTGACCAGCACGGTCCGGCTGCGGCAGGCCGGCTTTACCGACTGCATGGATACCGAAGAGCGCATGGCATATTGGATCGGGCGCTGGCGCGAACAGGGCCTGCTGCCGCCAGCCGGGTGAGCGGCAAAGGGGGGGAAGGGCGCCCTATGGATTACCGGACGCCGATCAGGCTCTGGCGTCGGATACGAGCTTGAGCTGGCCGCTCTGCTTGAGCGCATCGATGACGATATCTCGCGCCGATCCGTAATAATCCTGAAGCAGCGCGATCGCCCGGTCGCCGTCGCGCGCCAGAACGGTGGTGATGAATTCGCCCTGGAAGGCGTGCAAGCGGGGCTTGTCCTGCGCTACCGGCATGCAGAGCTGCCGGTAGCGCGCAGCCTGTGCATAGAGAAGGTCGTGCATCCATAGCAGCCATTCATTCTGACACCCGGCGACCAACGCCTTGTGGAAGGCGCTATGCGCTTCGGCGAACAGATCGTCGGCCGCAGGCGATCCGTCCAGCGCCTCCAGTCGCCGTTCCATGCGATGGCAAGCCGCCAGCAGATTCGATTCCCATTCGACATCGCCGCTTTCCATCGAAGAGCGCAGACACAGGGAATCAATCGCGGTGCGGGCCTCCGTCACTTTGACGAAATCCTCGATCGCGAGATCGGCGGCGCGAAAGCCCCGGTTCTGCTCCGACTTGACCAGCCCTTCCGCAATAAGCCGCGACAACGCCTCCCGCACCGCACCGGGGCTGACCTCCAGCGACTGGGAATAGGTGGATACGTTGATGCGGTCGCCCGGCTCAAGCCGGCAGGACAATAATTCGGCGCGCAGCCGGTCATAGGCCTTGAGGGTCTGGTTGCTTTCAAGGAGCGTCATGCTGGTTTGGCTAGCATGGACACCGCCTCCTCGCCAGCCCCGTTTTGCCGTCAAGTGGATCAATTATCTTTGATTTGACATATCATATTTTTTTCTTGACGAAATCGTCGATCAGTTCGATTAAATCGCCAATCGGCGCCAGTCCATGCGCCGCCATGTCGATCGAGTGCGATCCCGGGACACATCGGACGCTCGAAAAGGGGAGAATTGAAATGCGCCATCCAACCGCAACCTATCTGTCCGGCTGCGCCATCGCGGCCATGCTGCTGCCGTTGGCCGGCACGGCCTTTGCTCAGGACGAGCCCGCAATAGAACGGCCCGCTGGCGACGACATCGTCGTCACCGCGCGCAAGGTCGCGGAAAATGTGCAGGACGTGCCCATTTCGATGACGGCGATCGGCGGCGCGGCCCTCGAACGCCAATCGGTTCAGAGCATCGCCGACGTGCAGCAGCAGGTGCCCAACCTGTTCCTGCAGGAATCCGCTTCGGAACCCCAGGCGCTCAACCTGTCCTTGCGTGGCCAGCGGCAGAACGACATCCTGCTGACGGTTGATCCATCGGTCGGCATTTATGTCGACAATCTTTATTATCCCCGCACGATGGGCCTACGCAACGCATTGGTCGACGTCGCACGGGTCGAGGTGCTGCGCGGACCGCAGGGCACGCTTTATGGCCGCAACACGACCGGCGGCGCGATGAGCATCTATTCCAACGATCCGACCGACCAGATGGGCGCTTCGGTCGAGGCGAGCTATGGCAATTATAATGCCTGGGAGCTGATCGGCATCGCCAACGTGCCGCTCGGACAGGATGTGGCGCTGCGCGTGGTGGCGCAGCATCGCGAACATGACGGCTATGGCGAGAATGCCGCCGGCCAGGATCTTGCGAACGAGAATTCCACCTATCTGCGCGCCAAGCTGAAGGCCCAGCTGGGCGACCGCATCACCGCGACGGTCAGCGGCAGCTATCAGCGCGGATCGAACAACGGCCCGATCGTGAAGCTTGCCGGTCTCGCGCCGACCGCGATACCGGGCGGCAACGCCGTCGCGGAGGTCGCCCTGGAACTGGGCCTGCCGCTGACTGCCGAAGGCTTGACCGAGGCATCGGGCATTCTTGCCTCCTATGTGGGGGGCGATCCGTACAAGAGCGGGGTGCTGGGCAATACCAGTTCCTTCTTCGAATCCTGGAGCGTGGGTCTCGACCTCAATTTCGAGATCACCGACGATATCAGTTTCCGGTCGATCACCGGATACCAGCATCTCAAGCGGGCGAATTACAGCGACGCCGACGGAACGCCATTCGACATCATCTCCGCCGAGCGCCTGACGCCCCAGGATGGCTATTTCAGTCAGGAATGGCAGGTGCTGGGCAAGACCGGCATCCTGCAATGGGTGGCCGGCGTCTATATGGGCCTGGAATCGGGCCGCGAATATTCCCCCTCCGTGGCCCTTCCGATGCTGAGCGCAGCCAATCCTTCGGTCACCGACGGACGGGTGCGGAACAACACCTATGCCGGGTTCGGGCAGGTGACGGCGGAACTGGCGACCGGCCTGCGCCTGACGGCGGGCGCGCGCTATTCGGTGGACGACCGGCAGCTCATCGTCGCCAACACCACAGCGGGCCTGTGCGCCGTGCCTAAGGGCGGCTATGCCAGCACGATCGCCGGTGGGCCCAACAGCCAATGTCCGCGCAAGTTCAGTACGACATTCTCCGACCCGTCCTGGCTGGTCTCGCTCGATTACAAGGCGGCGCCAGGCATATTGACCTATGCCAAGATCGCACGCGGCTATCGCACGGGCGGCTGGAACCTGCGAGGCCGCAATACGATCGAGGGCTTTTCCTCCTTCAATCCGGAAACAGTCACCGAATATGAAGTGGGCTTCAAGTCCGACCTGTTCGACCGGATGCTGCGCCTCAACTTCGCGGCCTATTATGACGACTATAAGGGCATCCAGCGTTCCGCATCGGTAGCGACCGCGGGCGGGCCGCAAACCTTCGTCAATAACGCCGCAAGCGGACGGATTCAGGGGTTCGAACTGGAATCGACCCTGCATCTGGGCGACTTCACCCTCAGCGGATCGACTGGCCTGACCGACGCGAAATATAAGAGATTCCTGACCGCGACAGGCGACCGGTCGCACGAAAGCTTCGGCATTCCCAAATGGACGGCGGGCCTGAGCGGCCGTTATGTCGTGCCACTGGAATCGGGCGATCTGGCCTTCCAGCTCGACGGCAGCTATCGCTCGAAGATCGAACTGGTGCCCGAAACGCCAACTGTCAGCCAGGTTACGCAAAAAGCCTATGCGCTGGTCAATGGCCGCATCAGCTATGAGATCAAGGCATGGGATGCCGAGGTCGCGATCTTCGGCCGCAACCTGACCGACAAGGTTTATTATGAGATCGCCAGCAATCTGGAGTCGTCGATCGGCTATAACTATCTCATAACCGGCGATCCCCGCACCTTCGGCATCAGCTTCAAGAAGAAGTTCGGGGGCATTTGAACCAAATGAAAGGGGAGCGGGCGTTGCAATTGGACGGCGGAGCGTTGAAACAGCTTTTTACAGAGGCGCGGACACATAATAGCTGGCGGCAGGAAACGCTGTCGCCGGCGGATTTCCGGGCCATATACGATCTGTCGAAATGGGGTCCGACCACGGCCAACACCAATCCCGCCCGTTTCCTTTTCGTCCATACGGCAGAGGGTAAGGAACGGCTGAAGCCCTTCGTCTTTCCCGGCAATGTCGACAAGGTGATGAGCGCGCCCTGCACGGTCATCATCGCCTGGGACATGGCATTCCACGAAAAAATGCCGCAGCTTTTCCCCTCGCGCGACATGAGCGCCACCTTCGCGGGCAAGGACGCGCTGATCGCCGAGGTGGGTTTTCGCAGCTCAACGCTCCAGGGCGCCTATTTCATGATGGCGGCGCGGGCGCTGGGCTTCGACTGCGGCCCCATGTCGGGCTTCGACCTGGAAGGGGTGGACCGGGAATTACTGGCGGAACGGGGCTGGAAATCCAACTTCCTGTGCAATATCGGTCATGGCACGCCGGAGGGCCTGTTCCCTCGCAATCCCCGGCTCGATTATGAACAGGCCTGCGTGGAACTCTAGGCCATGACAGCGCGACCCTATTGGTGGGCAGTAGCTCATGAAGCGGACATTCCGGCCAGCAGGCCGGTTGCGGTCAAGGTCGGCGATCTGGCGCTGGTACTGTTCCGCGATGGCACCGGCGCAGTCGCCGCGCTGGAGGATCGCTGTGCCCACCGGCGCGCGCCACTGTCGTTGGGCGTGGTGACGGCGGAGGGACTGGTGCAATGCCCTTATCATGGCTGGCGTTACGAAGGGGCCAGCGGCAAGTGCCGAGCCATCCCGAATTTCTCAGCGCAGGAAAAGGTGCCCGGCAATTTCGGTGTCCGCCCCTTTGCCACCCGGATCGTCGACGGCTTCGTTTTCGTCTGGACCGGCGACAGAGGGAACGTGGGGAACGAGCCATCGGCCACGATGGATGCGCCCACGGCCCGGCATGCGCGCGCCTTGCCCTGTCCACACGCCATGTATGCGGCACTGATGCTGGACCGGCCCGGCGTTCTGCTGTCTATCGGCGGGATACGCCTGCTCGACGATTTTCGCTGGGGCGATCCGCGCCGGGAGGAAAGTGCGATAGTGAGCGAATTCGGGGCGGTCTGGTCCGGCAAGCGCCTTGACCGGTTGCCTTCCAGCCCGCCGCTCACCCTGCGCGTTACCGTCGCTGCCGGAACAGCCGCCACGCATGTCACGTTACGGGACGAAGCGGACACTATGATCGCAGCTGCCTTCCTGGCCGCCACGCCGCAAGGCGCGATGGTGACGCAGGTGCGGCTAGCGGGCTGGGCGACCGATGGTCCCAGGGGCAAGCCGGCTACCATCGGCATCCGCCCGTCGCTCGATGTAGAGGCCGTCGCCCGCACCCGTGTCGCTGCCCTGCCCGACTGGCAGGCGTTGTCGGCTGTTTGAGAGGATCGATGCCATGACCATGACGATGGATGCCACCGCGCCCGACCCGGCCGCGTCCCGACAGGTTCCCTGGACACCAGGCAGTTTCGCGCTCAGCCATGCCTGGTTCCCGCTGGTGCATCTGGCCGAATTGGGCAGAATGCCCATCCGCCGCATGATCCATTCGCAAAGCTATATCATCCGCAGGACCGGCGAGGGGATCGTCGCCAACCGCGACAGCGCTTCGGGTCCGGCGGCCCCGGTGATCGCCCGTTACGGCTTCGCGTGGATATGGCATGGCGATCCGGCCGAGGCGGATGACGCCTTCATGCCCGACATCCCCTTCCTGCCGCGCGACCGATTGCAACCCGGCTATGCGCGGGACACCAATTTCTTCCACTGCACCTACGAGCTGGTGCTGGAGAATATACTGGACCTCACCCATATCGATTTCGTCCATCGCAACTTCTCCGGCCCGGAGGATTCGGACGAAGATACGGTCCGTTTCGAATCGACATCCGAAACGGTGACGATGATCCGTACGATCCGGAACAAACAGACGTCGGACTATCAGCGGGACGTGCTGGGCATCACCGCGCCTTTCCAGGACCAGCATGTCTTCACCCATGTCTTCATCCGCAGCGGCGTATGCTTCCTGCATTCGCACTATAGCGCCGCGCCCTCCATGCCGCTGATGCAGAGCAATACACCCGAGTCCCGTTTCATGACCCGTGCCAGCGTGGTGTTTGGCATCCAGCAATGCGACTCGCCGGCCTATCGCCGCGCCTGGCCCCGGACCGGGCCGACGGTGGCCGCGCAGGACGAAGCCATGCTGGACCCGCAGAACCCGCGCTATCTGAATGACCCAGGCAAGGCCGATTTCTCAACCCGGTTCGACGCCGCTGGCCTGCATTTTCGCAGCCGCTACAATGCGCTGGTCGAGCGGCAGAAGGCTGGCGATTTCGCCTATATGCCAGATTATCTCGACGGCAACGATGTCGCGGAGGTGCTGAAGGTCAGGCGCGTCTGACTATGTCCGTGCCGCCAGCCATATGAACGATCGGTTCCATTCTTCCTGACACTGCCGCCCATGCCAGGCGCGCCCGCCATCGGGCAAGCGGCAGCGCGCCCTACAGCGCGATACCGCCCGCGCTCAGCACGGCCAGCGTCAGCAATTCCGAGGCGTTGGACGCCATGGTCGCGATCTGCACCGATTTTTCCATGCCGACCAGCATCGGCCCGATCATCGACGCGCCGCCCAGTTCGCGTAGCAGCTTCGCGGAGATGTTGGCCGACTGAAGCCCCGGCATGACAAGGATATTGGCCGGACCCGACAGGCGGCTGAAGGGGTAGCTTTTCATCACGGCGGGGTTGAGCGCCACATCGGGCGCCATTTCGCCCTCATATTCGAAATCCACCTTGCGCTCGTCGAGCACCTGGACGGCGTCACGAACATTCTCCAGGAAGCTGCCGGGCGGATTGCCGAAGCTGGAATAAGAGAGAAAGGCGACGCGCGGATCATGTCCCATGCGACGGGCGACAGCTACCGTGCCCTCAGCAATATCGGCCAGTTCCTGCGCGCTGGGACGTTCATGGACCGTGGTGTCGGCAAGGAATACGGTCTGGCTTTTCGACACCATGATATGAATGCCGAAGGGCGTGTGGCCCGCCGCCGGATCGATCACCCGCTTCACTTCCCGCAGCGTCTGGGCATAGGGACGGGTGACGCCGGTGATCATCGCTTCGGCATGCCCCATCTTGAGCAATAGCGAGCCGAAGATATTGCGGTCGCGGTTGACCATCCGCTCGCAATCGCGGCGCAGATAGCCCCGGCGCTGGAGCCGGCCATAGAGGATGTCGACCATTTCGGGCACCAGCGGCGAATTGACGCTGTTGTGCAACTCGAAGCTCTCCGGATCACCTACGCCCAGCGCCTTGAGCTTGTCATAGACGTCCTGCCGCCCCACCAGCACCGGAATGCCATAGCCCATTTCGCGGAACTGGATCGCCGCGCGCAGCACGACTTCTTCTTCCGCCTCGGCGAATACGACGCGCTTGGGATTGGCCTTCGCCGTTTCATAGGCGGAGTTGAGCACCGAGGTCGTGGGATTGAGCCGGGCTTTCAGGGAATGACGATAGGCGGCCATGTCCGCGATCGGCTTTTGCGCCACCCCGGTATGCATCGCCGCCTGCGCGACCGCGGAAGGCACCAGTTCCATCAGGCGCGGATCGAAGGGAGCGGGGATAATATATTCAGGACCGAAAATCTGCGCCTTGCCATAGGCCTTGGCGACTTCCTCCGGCACCTGCTGGCGCGCCAGTTCGGCGATGGCCTGCGCGGCGGCCACCTTCATCGCCTCGTTGATCGTCGTCGCCCGCACGTCCAGCGCGCCCCGGAAGATGAAGGGGAAACCCAGGACGTTGTTGACCTGATTGGGATAGTCCGAACGACCCGTCGCGACGATGGCGTCGGGCCGCGCCGCTTTCGCTTCGGGCGGGGTGATTTCCGGATCGGGATTCGCCATGGCGAAGATGATGGGCTTGTCGGCCATATGCTTCACCATGTCCGGCGTCACCGCGCCCTTGACCGACAGGCCGAGGAACACGTCCGCGCCCTTCATGGCTTCGGTCAGCGTGCGGGCGTCCGTCTTCACCGCATGGGCCGACTTCCACTGATTCATGCCCTCGGTGCGACCTTGCCAGATCACGCCCTTGCTGTCGCACATGATGACATTGTCGTGCGCCACGCCCAGCGCTTTTATAAGCTCCGTGCAGGCGATGGAGGCCGCGCCCGCGCCGTTCACCACGACCTTCATGTCCTTCATCTCGCGCCCGGTCAGCAGCGCTGCGTTGATGACCCCCGCCGCCGCGATGATCGCGGTGCCATGCTGGTCGTCGTGAAAGACCGGGATGTTCATCCGCTCCTTGAGCGTCTGTTCGATGATGAAGCATTCGGGCGCCTTGATATCTTCAAGGTTGATGCCGCCGAAGGTCGGCTCCATCAGCTCCACCGCATCGATGAAACGGTCGACATCCTCGGTCTTGAGTTCGATGTCGATGGAATCGACATCGGCAAAGCGCTTGAAGAGGACCGACTTGCCCTCCATCACCGGCTTGGACGCGAGAGCGCCGAGATTGCCGAGACCGAGGATCGCCGTGCCGTTGGAAATAACAGCGACCAGATTGCCCTTGGCCGTATAGTCATAGGCGGTGGAGGGATCTTCCGCGATGGCGCGCACCGGCACCGCGACGCCGGGCGAATAAGCAAGGGAAAGGTCGCGCTGCGTCGCCATGGGCTTGGACGCGATGATCTCGATCTTGCCGGGACGCCCGGTCGAATGGAAGAACAGCGCCTCGCGCTCCGAAAACTCCACATTCGACTTGTCTGTCATCGTCCCACTATCTCCGGCTTTGATCTCCTCCGCCCTAGCGGCAACGCACTCTTGTGGGCAAGCGCGAGAAACGTCTTTTTCGTGCTCTTTCCTGCGCGGCCCGTTGCCGCTATCCGCAAGACATGCGCGCATCGAAGGATAACTCCGCTTCCCAGGCAACGCCCATGATGGCGCAATATCTCTCGCTCAAGGCGGAAGCGCGGGATTGCCTGCTCTTTTATCGCATGGGCGATTTTTTCGAACTGTTTTTCGACGATGCGAAGGCAGCCGCCGCCACGCTGGACATCGCGCTCACCAGCCGGGGGGAGCATGACGGCGCGCCGATCCCGATGTGCGGCGTTCCGGTGCACAGCGCGGAAAGCTATCTGGCACGGCTGATCAAGGGCGGGCATCGCGTCGCCATCGCCGAACAGACAGAAACCCCGGCGGAGGCCAAGGCGCGGGGGAGCAAGGCGCTCGTGGCGCGGGCCATCGTGCGCTATGTAACGGCAGGCACGCTGACCGAGGAAACGTTGCTCGACGCACGGCGCGACAATATGCTGGTGGCGATCGCCAGCGTGGGCGGCGAGGGATCGGAGGAGATCGGCCTTGCCGCCGCCGACATCTCCACCGGACGGTTCGAAACGATGACGCTGCGCGCCGCCGACCTGCCCGCTGAGCTGGCGCGATTGCGGCCGAGCGAAACGGTGGTGGCGCAGGGCGCGGAGATCGAACTGCCCGACATGCATGCCTTCGACCGGGCCGCCTTTTCCAGCAGCCGCGCCGAAGCGGCGTTGAAGCGCCTGTTCGGGGTCGCGACGCTCGACGGGTTCGGCCAGTTCGACCGGGCGGAACTGGCCGCGATGGGGGGCCTGATCGGCTATCTCGACCATGCGGGCAAGGGGAAGCTGCCCTTCCTCGCGCCGCCGCAGCGCAAGACGCGGGGCGCCCATGTCGCCATCGACGCGGCCACGCGGGAAAGCCTGGAGATCATCGCGACCATGGCGGGCGCGCGGGCAGGCAGCCTGCTGGGCGCGGTCGACCGCACCGTGACGGGCGCAGGTGCGCGGCTGCTCGCGCAGGATCTGGCCGCGCCGCTGATGGACCAGCCGATGATCGAGGCGCGGTTGGGCCTTGTCCAGCTTTTCCATGACGATGCGATGTTGCGCGACCAGTTGCGCGGAGCGCTGCGCGCCTTGCCTGACATCGGCCGCGCATTGGGCCGGATCGCGCTCGGCCGGGGAAGCCCGCGCGATCTGGGGCAACTGCGCGACGGGCTTGGCGAAGCGCGGCTGCTGCGCGAACGGTTGGGCAGGCTTTCCGATCAGCCGGTGCTGCTGGCGCAACTGCTCCCCGCGCTCGATGGGCATGGCGAACTGGTAGATGCCCTTTCCCGCGCTATGGTGCTGAGCCCGCCGACCGAAACGGCCAATGGCGGCTACATCGCCGATGGCTACGACCCCGCGCTCGATGAACTGCGCCGCATGGCAGGCGACGGACGACGCGCCATCGCCGCGCTGGAAACCAAATATCGCGAGCAGACCGGCATTTCCTCGCTCAAGATCCGGCATAATGGCGTGCTGGGCTATCATGTCGAAGTGCCTGCCCGCGCCGCCGACGCGTTGATGCAGCCCGATAGCGGATTCACCCATCGCCAGACGCTTGCCGGTGCGGTGCGCTTCAATTCGGTCGACCTGCATGAGGAAGCGGGGCGCGTCGCGCAGGCGGGCGCGCATGCGCTGGCGGCCGAAGCCGCGCATCTGGAGGAACTGATCGCCGCTGCGCTGGCACGCAAGGCCGATATTGCCCGCGCCGCTGATGCGCTCGCTCGGCTGGATGTAGCGGCGGCGCTCGCTGAACGGGCAGCGGAAGGCGGTTGGCAGCGGCCCCATTTCGTGGCGGACGACGGCGCGGGACCGTGCCTCGACATCGTAGGGGGGCGGCATCCGGTGGTGGAGGACTCGTTGCGGCGCGAAGGGCAGCCCTTCGTTGCCAATGACTGCCGCCTCCATGAAAGCGACCGGCTGTGGCTCGTCACCGGGCCGAATATGGGCGGTAAATCCACCTTCCTGCGGCAGAATGCGCTGATCGTGATCCTGGCGCAGGCGGGCGCCTTCGTGCCAGCGCAGGCGGCCAGGCTCACTCTTGTCGATCGCCTGTTCAGCCGCGTCGGCGCATCGGATAATCTGGCGCGTGGGCGGTCCACCTTCATGGTGGAAATGGTGGAAACCGCCGCCATTCTCTCACAAGCGACGGAGCGCAGCTTCGTCATCCTGGACGAAGTGGGGCGCGGCACCTCGACCTATGACGGCCTTGCGCTGGCGTGGGCCGTGGTGGAGGCGGTGCATGAGGTCAATCGATGCCGTTGCCTGTTCGCGACCCACTATCATGAACTGACCCGGCTGGCGGAGACATTGTCGTCCCTGTCGCTCCACAATGTCCGCGCGCGGGAGTGGAAAGGCGATCTGGTTCTGCTGCACGAGGTGGCCGACGGTCCCGCCGATCGCAGCTATGGCCTTGCCGTGGCGCGCCTTGCGGGCCTTCCCGCCGCCGTGCTCAAGCGGGCGAAGGACGTCCTCGCGCGTCTCGAAGCAGGCAAGGCCAAGACCGGCGGCATCGCGGCGGGGCTGGACGACCTGCCCCTCTTCGCCGCCGCTGCCGCGCAGGAGGAGGCAGACGCCGATCCCCTGCGCGAAGCCATCGACGCCATCGACGCGGACGCCCTTTCCCCGCGCGAGGCGCTCGATCACATATATCGGCTGAAACAACTGGCGGCAGCGCGGGACGAGCATTAGATAACAGACAGATGGTGATGCAATTCCCTGCCCTTGGATCACGCCGGACCATTATCGACCGGCGCGCGATTTCCGACCGCATCACGCTTCTGGCGCAGGCGCACCAGGGCGATACGATGCGCCTGCGCGGGGAAATCGTACGAGAACTCAAGGCCGCGCTGGATTCGGGCCGGGAGGAAATCGCCCGCAGGCTGGAGGCCAAACCGACCCGTGGCCGTGAAACGGTGACGGCCTTCGCCTTTCTGGTCGATCAGATATTGCGGCTGCTCTACGACGCCACCACCCATTATCTCTATCCCGCCAGCAATCGCAGCACAGGCGAGCGCATCGTCCTGATCGCCGTGGGCGGCTATGGCCGGGGTGAGATGGCGCCCCATAGCGATGTCGACATCGGCTTCATCACCCCCTGGAAACCGACCGGCTGGACCGAGCAGGTCATCGAATCCATGCTCTATTCGCTCTGGGATCTGGGGCTGAAGGTCGGGCATAGCAGCCGCTCGGTCGATGAAACCATGCGTATGGCGAAGGCGGACCTGACCGTTCGCACCGCCTTGCTGGAATCGCGCTATATCTGGGGCGACCGCGCACTCTATGAGGAAACCTCCAAACGCTTCGACGCCGAGGTGATGCAGGGCAATGCCCGCGCCTTCGTCACCGAAAAGCTCGCCGAGCGCGACGAACGGCACAAGCGCATGGGCGACAGCCGCTATGTCGTCGAACCCAATGTGAAGGAAGGCAAGGGCGGCCTGCGCGATCTGCACACGCTGTTCTGGATCGGCAAATATGTGAACCGGGTGCGCTCGGTCGCCGAACTGGTCGATGTGGGTCTGCTGACGCAAAGCGAGTTGCGCCAGTTCCAGAAGGCGGAGGACTTCCTCTGGGCCGTGCGCTGCCACCTGCACATGATTACCGGGCGGGCGGAGGATCGCCTGACCTTCGACCTGCAACTCGAAACCGCCACGCGGATGCATTTCACCGGACGGCACGGCCTGTCGGGGGTGGAGCGTTTCATGCGCTATTATTTCCTGAACGCCAAGACGGTGGGCGACCTGACGGCGGTGTTCCTCGCCCATCTGGACGACCAGATGGCGCCCAAAGGGCGGCGTTATGTCCCTTCCTTCTTCCGCCGCCCCAAGAAACTGGACGGCTTCGTGCTGGATCGGGGCAGGCTTGCCCTGCCAAGCGACGATTTCTTTCAGCAAGACCCGGTGCGGTTGCTGGAAATCTTCGCGCTGGCCGACAAGCACGACCTTTCCATCCATCCCAGCGCGATGCGCGCCGCCAGCCGCGACGCCGTACTCATCAATGCAAAGGTGCGAAAAGACCCGCGCGCCAACGCCGCCTTCCTGGCCGTGCTAACCTCTCCCCGCGACCCCGAGACGGTGCTGCGCTGGATGAACGAATCTTCGGTATTCGGTCGCTTCATTCCCGATTTCGGTCGCGTCGTCGCGCAGATGCAATTCGACATGTATCACCATTATACGGTCGACGAGCATACCATCCGCGCCATCGGCCTCTTGTCCCGCATCGAAAAGGGCGAGTTGAGCGAGGACCATCCGCGCTCCGCCGACCTGATGTCCAAGCTGATTTCGCGGCGGACGCTCTACGTCGCAGTGCTGCTCCACGACATCGCCAAGGGGCGCGGCGGCGATCACAGCATATTAGGAGCGCAGATCGCTCTGGAGCTTTGTCCCCGGCTGGGATTGACAGCGGCGGAGACGGAAACCGTGTCCTGGCTGGTGCGCTATCATCTGCTGATGTCGGACACCGCTTTCAGGCGCGATCTGTCCGACTACAAGACCATCCTCGATTTCGTCGAGGTGGTGCAAAGCCCGGAACGTCTGAAGCTGCTGCTATGCCTGACGGTGGTGGATATCCGGGCGGTGGGGCCGGGGGTCTGGAACAGCTGGAAGAGGCAGTTGCTGGGCGATCTCTACGAATCCGCCGAAGAAGTGCTGCGGCTGGGGCACAAGCAGAAAGGGCGGAGCGAGCGCGTCCTGGCGAAGCAGGAAGCATTGGAGAGCGCGCTCGACCTGCCCCAAGAGAGTTTCGAGGCGCTGAAGAAGCGGCTACCTGAATCCTACTGGATCGCCGAGCCGCTGGACATATTGATCCACAATGCCGAACATATATTGGAAGCAGGCGACGCGCCGTTGTCGATCGCGGCCCAATATTATCCGCAGCGCGGCGCGACGCTGGTGACAGTCTACGCAACCGATCATCCGGGCCTGTTCTACCGCGTGGCAGGCGCAATCCATCTGGCGGGCGGCAACATCATCGACGCGCGCATCCACACCATGCGCGACGGCGTCGCCATCGACAATTTCCTGGTGCAGGACCCGCTGGGCGGCGCGTTCCACGGTCCCGACCAGCTCGAACGGATCAAACGCGCGATCGAGGATTCCCTTTCCAACCGCCATCGCCTCATCACCAAGCTGGCGGCGCGCCCGCTGCCGCGTATCCGCGCGGATGCTTTTGAAATCGTGCCCAATGTGCTGATCGACAACAAGGCGTCGAACCGCTTCACGGTGATCGAGATCAATGCGCGGGATCGCCCGGCACTGCTGTTCAGCCTCGCCAACGCATTGTTCCAGTCAAAGGTTACTGTGCACAGCGCGCATGTCGCCACCTATGGCGAGCGGGCAGTGGACACTTTCTACGTCACCGACCTGCTGGGCGGCAAGATCGAGAGTAAGACTCGTCTGCAAACGCTCACGCGCCGGCTGGTGGAAGCGGCGAGCGGAGAGATCAGCAAGACGCTGGAACGCGCCTGAACGGTCAGGCGATCTCCATGCCGTCGCCCGGCTGAAGCAGCGGCAGAAGGCGCACCATGTCCGCGCGATCCACCGCAATGCATCCTGCCGTGGGCCGCCCTTCATAAAGGTGGAAGAAGATGGCGCTGCCCGCCTCCGGCACGGGCGGCGCGTCATTCTGACCAAGGACGACGATCACGTCATAGGCATCGTCCTTTCGCCACAAGCTTTCCGCTGAAAAGGGACGGGGCAGGCGAACAGGCCGATTATAGGCGGGATCGGCGGAGTCATCCGACCAGCCATCCCCTTCGCGAATCCATCGCCAGGGCAGCTTCACCCCTGTTGGATCGACGCGGCCGGGTCGCAGCAGCACACCCCGCAACGGCCAGCGACCCAGCGGCGTGCAGCCATCACCTTCCCTCTTGTCCGCCGCCGGGCAGACCCCGCCGCGTCCGATCTCGCAATCCATCTCCATCCCGCCGAAGCGCAGGCGCCGCGCCGCGCTGTCGACATGGATCAGGCTCATAACTGATGACCGGTGCGGTCGCGCTTGGTCGCCAGATAGCGTTCATTATGCGGATTGGCGGGCAGGATGATGGGCAGACGCTCCAACACCTCGATCCCCGCCGCCTCCAGCCCCGCAACCTTGTTCGGATTGTTGGTGAGCAGCCGCACCGAGCCAATGCCCAGCAGGTCCAGCATCCGCGCGGCGACCGAAAAATCCCGCGCGTCTATGGCAAAGCCCAGCCGGACATTCGCGTCCACCGTATCGAAGCCCTGATCCTGCAGCGCATAGGCGCGCAATTTGTTGACGAGGCCGATGCCGCGTCCCTCCTGCCGCAGATAAAGCAGCACGCCCCATTGGGCATCGGCAATCTGATGCAACGCCTGATGCAGCTGTGGCCCGCAATCGCATTTGAGGCTGCCCAGCACATCACCGGTCAGGCATTCGCTGTGCAGCCGGATCACCGGCGGCGTGTCATTGCGCTTGCCCACGACCAGCGCGACATGTTCGCGCGGTTCATCGGGGCTGCGGAAGGCTATGATCTCAGCGCTTTCCGCCGCAGCCACCGGCAAGCGCGCGCGGGTTGCGATGGCCAGATGCGCGGCATCGTCATAATCGGCCACATCCTGCGCGCCGACCTCCGCCTCTGCACCGCCCTGTGCTTCTTCCGTTACGAAATAGGCCGGCAGGATGCCCGCCAGCCGGGCCAGCCGCAGCGCCGCCTTTGCCGCCAGCGGCGCGCCCAGCGCCGTCGCCATGAACGGACCCTTAAGCGGTGAATCCAGGTCGCGCACCGGATCGGCGATGGCCATGGCGACATCGCCGTCGATCCATGGCGCGCGCTCAATCCGCACCGGCATGTCGGGGTCGGCCGCCGCGATTTGGTTGGCGAGTTTCAATGTCTGCGCCCGCGCCGCCGAAATCAGGATATCGGCTTTTCCCGCCGGATCGAAATCGGCGAGCGTCACCGCGTCGGCGCCCTCTATCGCCATCAGACGCAGCGCGCCGTCGTCCGCCCGCACCGTCACGGCCCAGCCGCGCCGCAGGGCGTCGATCGCCTTGGCTGCGTCTCGCGCCGTCATCAGAAGGCAAATTCGGTTATGATGGGCACATGATCGGAAGGGCGCGTCCAGCCCCGGATCGGCTCGACCACGCGATGGCTCACCGCCTGTTGCGCGACATCGGCGGTCATCCACATATGGTCGAGCCGCCGCCCCCGATCCGACGCGGCCCAATCGCGCGCGCGATAGCTCCACCAGGTATAGAGCCGCTCGGGTGCCGGAAAGAATTTCCGCCCGATATCGATCCAATCGTTCGACGCCTGCAGCCGGGCCAGAATCTCGCACTCTATGGGCGTATGGCTGACTACATTCAAAAGCTGCTTGTGGCTCCACACGTCGCATTCCATCGGCGCGATGTTGAAATCGCCGGTCAGGATCGTCGGCTGCTTGTCGAGAGCGCCGGACCATTCGATCATCCGCTCCAGGAAATCCAGCTTCTGCCCGAATTTGGGATTGATCTCCCGGTCGGGCACGTCGCCGCCGGCGGGCACATAGACATTTTCGATCCGCACACCATTTTCCAGCCGCACGCCGACATGGCGCGCTTCGCCATTGGCCTGCCAGTCGAGCCGGTCATCCTCGCGGATCGGCACCTTGGACAGGATCGCCACGCCATGATGCATGCGCTGGCCGTTCAGCACCTGATGATTATAGCCAAGCTGCCGGAACAGGCCTGCGGGAAAAATATCGTTCACCACCTTGGTTTCCTGCAGGCACAGGACATCGGGGGACTCTTCGGTCAGGAAACGCTCGACAATGTCGAGCCGGGCACGAACGCTGTTGATGTTCCAGGACGCGATACTGAGAGTTTGGGACATGCTGATCCCCTAAGACCGTCCAGCGCGCTGTGCAAGGGCAGCCGCCGCTCGCTTGGTCAAACCAGGGGTGGTGCGATATTTTGTTCCGGTGGGTCTGAGTGGCATGATTTCCGAGCATCGGAGCACAGCGGAATATAGGTCCGTGAGCACCTAAGCGCAGGCAAGCGCGTCTCCCAGGGCCGCCGGAGCGGAATAGCGGACCACTTCAAAGTAAGACCCCCGCTCCGGGGGCATGGAACGGGGGTCTCGATCGCGCCCTTGAAGCGCTTTGCGACGAGAACGGGTTCCGGGTAACAGGGGGGAAATCCCGGTATTCACTCTCGCCGTGGAGTTCTTGTTAGCGCCCTCGATATGAGCCGCAGATGAACGGTATTGGAAAGTTTTCCGCCCATCGCATGCGGTGCCCGGTTAGCCGCCCGGCGCGCGGCCTTTCGGCCTGGGGTCGACCCAACGGAAGGCGGAATCGGCTACCGGCACGCCATAGCGCACGTTGGTAAGGCGCACGGCGGTGCGGTTGTTCTGGGAATCCAGCGCGACCCAGCCATAAAGCTGCAAGCCCGCGGGGGAGGAAGGATCGCGATTGAAGATCATGGTGATCGTGCCATATTCCGGCCGCTTGGGATCGCGCGCCTGAACGGACAGGACATTGGGATCGCCGGTCTGGACCACTTTGCCGAATTTCGATAGATCCTTGGAAGGGTCGATAAGCGCCCCCAGCGGCGAATTGCCGATCGGCCAGCGTTGTACCTGCCGCACTTCATAGTCGATCATGGTGAGCGCCTTGCCGTCGCCGACGATCAGCAGCGGCACCCCTTTTTGATATTGGAACCGGATCTTGCCCGGCTGCTTGAGCGTCAGCTGTCCGGTCAGGGTCTGGCCGTTGCGATCCGTCTGGGAAAAATCGGCGGTCATGGTCGTGACCGCGCGGATATAGGCATTGACCTGCGACAGGTCGGACGAACTCTGTTGCGCCACGGCGGGCATCATCGGCAGCGCCAACGGGGCGGCAGAGAGAGCCAGGGCCAGGGGCGTTATCACCCGCTTCATGCATTCTTCTCCGGTTTGTTCAGGACTTGAGGATAGGAATTGGGGCTTGAACCCGCCGTGAACCCGCACGTTCCCCAAATGACGATGGCCGTTTGCGCGAGGATGATTATCGAATGGGGGAGAGCCGTTACGGCAAACCGGCTCGATCCCCCATGCTCCCGCCTCGCCTTGCCGGTCTTTCCGGCGGCACCGCTCCAATTATGTTATCGGCGCGGCAGCAGCGTCCTGTGCTTAGAGCCTGCCGCGGATAAAAAAAAGGCTGATCCGAAGATCAGCCTGGAAAAGTTTTAGGAGAGGATGCCTGAAAGGCAAGTCCCTGTTGGCCGATCCCCCGAAATCCCGCAACTGCGAAAGGAAGCATGACGATTGCATATTTCGCAATCGCTCCCACAGATAACTGATTTCGAAGGAATAAATGGATATACGGAAACGCCAGATCCTGTTGCGTCAGAGCGGATTGCCGTTTTCATCCCGCAACACCTCACGCCGGCCGACATGGTTGGGCGGTCCGACCAGTCCTTCTTCCTCCATGCGTTCGATAAGGCGCGCCGCGCTGTTGTAGCCAACGCGCAATTGCCGCTGCAGCCAGCTTGTCGAGGCCTTCTGATTCTCGAACACCAGTTGGCACGCCTTGCGGAATAGCTGCGCGTCCGGGCTGTCGTCGCCCAGGTCAACGCCGTCGAGCGCGAAGCTGCCTTCCTCCGGCTCCTCGGTCACGGCGGAGATATAATCAGGCTGGCCCTGCGCGCGCCAGTGATCGGCGACCACGCGCACTTCGTCATCGGACACGAAGGGACCATGGACGCGCATCAGCCCCTTGCCGCCGTGCATATAAAGCATATCGCCCTTGCCCAGAAGCTGCTCCGCTCCCTGTTCGCCCAGGATGGTGCGGCTATCGATCTTGCTGGTGACGAAGAAGCTGATGCGGGTCGGCAGGTTCGCCTTGATGACGCCGGTAATGACGTCGACCGAGGGACGCTGCGTCGCGAGGATCAGGTGGATGCCTGCCGCGCGGGCCTTTTGGGCGAGACGCTGGATCAGGAATTCGACTTCCTTGCCTGCCGTCATCATGAGGTCGGCCAGCTCGTCCACCACCACCACGATCTGCGGCAGCGGCTGGAAATCGAGCTGCTCCTCCTCATAGATCGGCTTGCCGCTCTCGGGATCGTAGCCGGTCTGGACACGGCGGCCCAAGGGCTTGCCCTTGGCCTTGGCGGCCCGCACCTTCTCATTATAGTTGGCGAGGTTGCGGACGGAAATGGACGCCATCATCCGATAGCGGTCCTCCATCTGCTCGACCGCCCATTTGAGCGCCCGGATCGCCTTGGCCGGTTCGGTCACGACCGGGGAGAGGAGATGCGGAATGTCGTCATAGGTCGACAGTTCCAGCATCTTGGGATCGATCATGATGAGCCGCAACTGATCCGGCGTCATGCGATAGAGCAGCGACAGGATCATGGCGTTGAGGCCGACCGACTTACCCGACCCGGTAGTGCCCGCGATCAGCAGATGCGGCATGGGCGCGAGATCGGCTATGATCGGTTCGCCCGAAATATTCTTGCCCAGGATGATCGGCAGCGTGGCTTCCTGCCCGAACTGTTCCGACGTGATGAGTTCGCGGAAGGATACCCCCTCCCGGTTCGCATTGGGCAGTTCGATGCCGATGACGGTCCGTCCCGGAATCGTCGCGACGCGGGCCGACAGCGCCGACATGTTGCGCGCGATGTCGTCGGCGAGCGCGATCACCCGGCTTGCCTTGATGCCCGGCGCGGGCTCCAGTTCATACATGGTGACGACCGGACCGGGCCGCACCTCGACGATATTCCCCTTCACATGGAAATCGTCGAGCACGCTTTCGAGCAGCCGCGCATTGCGTTCCAGCGCCGCCTTGTCGATCTTTTGCCCCTGACTCGCGGGGATCGGATTGAGCAGGTCGGGCGATGGCAGCGAACTGTTGCCGAACAGATCGTCCTGCGACACGGGCGCGACCGGGCGCTGGGCGGGAGCGGGCTTGGGCGTCTGGATGGTAATCGGCGGCTTGGGTTCGTTGGAGACGGTCTTGCGCGGCGCAATTACGCGTTCACCCGACGCATCCTCCTCATCTTCATCAGCCATGCGTCCGCCCGCCAGCGCAAAGGCCGGACGCGGCAGGTTCAACCGCGGCAAGGACGGCCGGCGCAGCGCCAGGATAGGCTTTTCCAATGCCAGGCTGCGATACCAGACAAACAGGCCCGCAATGAACGCCAGGCCAACAAGAGCGCCGATGATCCAGCCCTGGAACGTGGCGGCCTGCGCCGCGAGGCTCGCAATCCCTCGGGCGAACACCAGCGCGATGACGCCCCCCCAACCGGCAGGCAATCCGACCAGCGGATCGGGCTGGAACAGCGAAAGGGCGAGGCCGATGAGAACGATGCCAATCAGGCATTTGCCGAACTGCGCCTTCCACCCGCTCATATCCTGATCGCCCCACAGGCGGCGGGCGGTGATCGCCATCAGCGGCAATATCAGCGCCACGGGAACGCCAAGCAGCCATAGCAGGAAATCGGCGACCCATGCGCCGGGAACCTGCATCACATTTTTCACATGATCGCCCGCCACCGTGTTCATGGACGGGTCGCTGGGCGTGTAGCTGAGCAGCGCCAGCGCCAGAAACAGCGTGGCCAGCACAAGCGTAATCGATCCGATCAGCGCGCCGCTGCGGATCAGGCTGCGTTTCAGCATTTCGCGCCATTCCGGCGTGCGCTTGGCTCCGCGGCTCACGGCCATGGCTTGTTATGTCCCCCAAATGTTCCGTTTCGGCACAATGCGCCGAGCAGGGAGTCCGCGTCAAGAGTCCGCCCTATCGGCTCGTCCCGAACAACACCCTTATGGTTGATGGCGCATCGCAAGCGCCTGGAGTGCGGCACCGTCAAGCCGCTGGACGGTCCATTCATCCAGCGCCCTCGCGCCGATGGAGCGGTAAAAGGCGATGGAGGGCGCGTTCCAGTCCAGCACCGACCATTCCAGCCGCGCGCAGTCCCGTTCGATCGCCAGCCGCGCCAGCCCGGCGAGCAGCGCCTTGCCTGCGCCCGCTCCCCGCGCTTCGGGCAAGACGAACAGATCTTCCAGATACAGGCCCGGCCGCCCTTCGAAGGTCGAGAAATTGTGGAAGAAAAGCGCGAATCCCACAGCTTTCCCATCTTGCTCGGCGATCAGCACTTCCGCCATGGGCCGCGTCCCGAAGAGATAGCGCTGGAGCATATCGCGATCCGCCTTCACCGCATGGGCAAGCCGCTCATATTCGGCGAGCGCAAGGATGAAGCCATGAATCGTGTCGATGTCGGCGGAAACCGCGTCGCGAATGATGATGCTCATACCCTGTCCTTCATGCGACGCCCGGTTCGACATGGGGGGCATCCAGCGGCGACGCCTTCGGTTTGAAGCGCGCGGCGATCAGGCATCCCGCCACGATCAGCAGCGCGCCCGCGACGGTGCCCGCCGACAACTCCTCGTCAAAGACAAGCCAGCCGATCAGCGCGGCCCACAGGAAAGCGCTATATTCGACGGGAATGAGCCGCTGCGCTTCCGACCGTGCATAGGCCCAGGCCAAAAGAGCAAGCGAGGTGAAGGCCAAAGCAGCGGCCAGCAGGATGAACGGCACGGCCTTGAGCGGAGGGTTCGCGGCCCAGAACGGAGCCGCCAGGGAAAACACGCCCAGCATGACGAGATGCTGGAAGAAAGCCACCTCGACCGGCGAAGCCAGTTGCGCCTGTTGCCGCTGAAGGATCAGGTTCCATGCGAAAAGCACGGCCGAAAGCAGCACCGCCAGCGCGCCGAGAAGCGCGTCCAGATCATAATCGCCGCTGACCCGTCCCGCCACTATCACGCCCACGCCGACCAGGCCCAGCAGCGATGCGCCGATGGCCTGCCGCCCGACCGGCTCTCCAAGCAGGAGCGCCGCCAGATACAGGGCGATGAGGGGGGCGATGAAGGAAAGCGCGATCGCTTCCGCCAGCGCAAGATGCATCAGGCCATAGAAGAAGAGCGGCGCCATCAGCGAAACGGCAAGACCGCGGATCAGGTGCAGGCGCAGCACCGCTCGGGCGGGCCATCCCCGGCGCGTGGCCAGCATCAGCGCCAGCCCCAGCAGGCTGCCGACCAGCGCCCGCCAGAACAGCGCATTATAAAGACCGATGGAAAGGCTCAGCCCTTTCATCACCCCATCCATGATCGAAAACAGCCCGACTCCCGCGCAGCAGATCAGGAAGGGAATGGCAAAGGAACGGGATTGGGGCATGACGCGGAAGAACGCTTATTCCGCGGCTTCAGGGTGGCCCGCGTCGGTCATGTCCGCCTCGATCTCTGCCGCTTTGGCTTCGACCAGCTTCACGATATGCTCGATCATGTCTTCATCCTGCACCGTATGGTCGGTGACGCCGGACAGATAGACCATATGCTTGCCCGCGCCGCCGCCGGTCAGGCCGATATCGGTTTCCCGCGCTTCGCCGGGCCCATTGACGACGCAGCCCAACACCGAAAGCGACAGCGGCGTGTGGATATGCTGGAGCCGTTCCTCCAGCGCCTGCACGGTGCGGATCACGTCGAAGCCCTGCCGCGCGCAGCTTGGGCAACTGATCACCTTCACCCCGCGCGTGCGGATGCCCAGCGATTTGAGGATCTCATAGCCGACGCGCACTTCCTCTTCCGGCTCGGCCGACAGGGACACGCGGATCGTGTCGCCAATCCCCGCCCAGAGCAGGTTGCCGATGCCGATGGCGCTTTTCACCGTGCCGCCGATCAGCCCGCCCGCTTCGGTGATGCCCAGATGCAGCGGGCAATCCACCGCCTCGGCAAGCTGCATATAGGCCGCGACGGCCAGGAACACGTCGCTGGCCTTCACCGCGACCTTATAGTCGTGGAAATCCTGGTCCTGGAGCAGCTTGATATGGTCGAGCGCGCTTTCGACCAGAGCTTCGGGGCAAGGCTCCCCATATTTTTCGAGCAGGTCCTTTTCGAGGCTGCCGGCATTGACGCCGATGCGGATCGAGCAGCCATTGGCCTTGGCCGCGTCCACCACTTCCTTGACGCGTGCTTCGCTGCCGATGTTGCCCGGATTGATGCGAAGGCAGGCCGCGCCCGCGTCCGCCGCCTCCAGCGCGCGCTTATAGTGGAAATGGATGTCCGCGACGATCGGCACGCGGGCGGCGCGCACGATCTGCTTGAGCGCGGCGGTCGATTCCTCGTCCGGGCAGGACACGCGGATGATGTCGACGCCCACCTCCTCGCAGCGGCGGATCTGGTCGATCGTCGCCTTTGCGTCGAAGGTCGGCGTGTTGGTCATGGTCTGCACCGTCACCGGCGCGCCGCCGCCGACGGGCACATTGCCGACCATGATCTGCCGCGACTGCCGCCGGGCGATGTCGCGCCAGGGGCGCAGGCCGGGATTATGGTCTGACATGAAAAGGAGGCTCCGTGATGATGGAGCCTCCTATAGTGCTTTATCGCGCCGGTTAGAAGCGCCGCGTCAGAATCGCGCGGTGAAGGATGCGGCCAGCTGATCCGCATTGCCGCTGGTCTGCGACAGGGTGGTCGCGGTGATGGCGGCGGGCGTGCCCTGATAGGAAATGTCCGGGCGGATGATGTTCGCCTTTTCCACGAAGGTATGCGCGTAGCTGAGGTTCAGCGCGAAGGCCGGGGAGATGTTCCACGTCGCCCCGCCGGTCAGCCACACGCGGTCGCCGTCCGGTACGCGGGTGGTCAGATATTGCGGGTTGGTCGGCGTGCGGTCGAACATGGTGCCCGCCCGCAGCGTCAGCGCCGGGCTGACGTCATATTCGCCGCCCACGCCGACGCTGTAGCTGTCCTTGTAATGCAGTTCCTTGACGTTGGTGCCGGCGGGCGAGGTGATCGCGATGCCCTTGAACACCGACCAGTTATACCAGCGCGCGGTGATCATGGCGCGAATCCGGGGCGTCAGCTTGTGCATCATGCTGACCGTGACGATGTCGGGCAGGTCGAGCGGCGCGGCCGCGCTGACTTCGCCGTTGGAACCGGCCAGCAACCCCTGCAATCCGCTGACGGTCTGCGTGCCTTGCAGATGATGCTGGATGCCGGAGCGGTAATGCACGCCCACATGGGTGTCGCCATTGGTGTAGAACAGGCCCGCATTCCAGCCGACGGTCCAGTCGTCGCCTTTCACCCGCGCTTCGCCATCCGCCAACAGCGGCGAAAGCTGCGGCAGGGCGTTGGTCAGCGTGACCTTCACATATTGCACGTCAACGCCGCCGCCGACCGAGAAATTATCATTCAGCTTATAGGCGAGGGAGGGCTGGATATTATAGGTTTTGAGGTTGGTGTAGAGGGAGTCGTACCGCCCGAAGAACCCATCGTCATAGTCCAGTTTCAGGCCGAAAGGCGCGTTGACGCCCAGACCCAGCCAGAGGCGATCGGTGACTTGAGCGGTCGCATAGAAGCTGGGGATCGGAATCACCTTGTCGAACGGATTGCCCCCCGATGGGCCAGTGACAGGCACCGAAACGGGCAGGCCGGGAACCGTGCGGGACGATCCGCGATTGGTCTGGTGCGCCGAAGCCATCAGCGCCACGCCGCCCACCGACGTCTGGATACCGGGCAGGTTCGTCATCGCGGCCGGGTTGAAATAGACGATCGACGGATCGTCCGCCGCCGCCGCGCCACCGGACAAAGCGCGCCCTGTTTCCTTGGGCGATTGTTCCTGAAGGTAAAATCCGCCGGCAAAGGCCGGGACCGGCAAGGCAAACACGCTGGAAAACAGCATCATGGTCAGGGCGCGGTGGTTTCGGAACATGGCATCCTCCACTGGGAACAGCTTGGTTCTTCCTTGGCCCGCCTTTTCAAGACGGAGGCTTAAGCGGGCGAATAGCAGCCTTATGGTTAATTTCCAGTGCTGGCGGACGCGCTTCATCACATGATCCGCCCATGGAAGTCGGGACGGGCCGACATGGACGCTACGGCAAGGGCGCCTGCCGCGAGAAAACCGAAAGGCAAAAAAAAGCCGCCCCGAAGGACGGCTTGTAAAGTTTTAGGAGAGGATGCCTGAAAGGCCTGTTCCTTGTGCAGCGCAGCGCAGTTCTTCACAATTGCGAAGAAAGCGGAATGGATTGCGTTTTATGCAACCGTAAGAAAATATACCGATTTCCGTAACGGAAAGACGGAAGCGCAAACTATCCGATATTCAGCTCATTTTCGCAGCAAGGGGCTTTCAGCATCCCATTCAGGCGCGAATCACCCCTGATTCGGCCAGCTGGGAATCAAGCGAAGCGACCAGCCGGACCAACGCATCGGCATCTTTCGCCTCAGCGCGGGCCACTAACGCATCCTGTGTATTAGACGCACGCAGCAACCACCACCCGTCAGCCGTGCGGACCCGTGCGCCGTCGGTATCATCCACCTCTGCTCCCGCCGCGCGCAGACGGTCCAGCACTTCATCCACGACGGCGAATTTCCGGCTTTCCACGACCGGGAAGCGAAGTTCCGGCGTGTTCGCCATCTCAGGCATCGCGTCGCGCAGGTCCGTCACGCTCTGATCCAGACGGGTGACGGTGCGGATGAGCCGGACGGCGGCATAAAGACCATCGTCGAAACCATAATAATCGTCCGCGAAAAAAACATGGCCGGTCATCTCTCCCGCGAGCGGACTGCCTGTTTCCTTCATTTTGGACTTTATCAGACTGTGTCCTGTCTTCCACATCAGCGCAGCCCCGCCCAGCGCCTCTATGCGATCGAACAGGGCCTGGCTGGCCTTTACATCGGCGATGATGGTGGCGCCCGGACGATCCTTGAGCACATCCTCGGTAAAGATGGAAAGGAGCTGATCGCCCCCAATCGCCCGCCCTTCACCATCCACCACGCCGATGCGGTCGCCGTCGCCGTCGAAAGCCACTCCGAAATCGAGCTTGTTGTCGCGGACAAGCGCCCGCAGGTCCGCCAGATTCCGGTCTTCGGTCGGATCGGGATGATGATGGGGAAAATTGCCGTCTACTTCGGTGAAGAGCAGATGATGCTCACCGGGCAGGAGCTGCGTCAGCTTCTCCACGGCGGGACCGGCTGCGCCGTTGCCGGTGTCCCAGCCGATGCGGAAGGCGCGCCCGTCAAAGCCCTGCATCAGCCGGGCGACGTAGGCGTCGAGCAGGTCGACCGTTTCAACCCTGCCCGCGCCTTCGGTCCAGTCGCCCGCGGCAGCCATCGCGCCCAGTTTCTGGATATCCTCGCCAAAAAAGGGGCGATGCTGAAATACCAGCTTGAAGCCATTGTGATCGCGGGGATTATGGCTGCCGGTTATCTGGATGCCGCCCATGACATCCCGCTCCGCTTCGGCATGATAGAGCATTGGGGTGGGGCCAAGGCCGATGCGGAGCACATCGACGCCGCTATCCGTCAATCCCCCGACCAGCGCGGTTTCGAGTATCGGGGAGCTCAGCCGCCCGTCCCGGCCAACCGCGACCGCTGATCCGCCCGCGCGCCCGACCAGCGTGCCAAATGTGCGCCCTACGGCATAGGCGTCCTTCTCTCCCAGCGTTTCGCCGACGACACCGCGCATGTCATATTCGCGCAGCAGCGTGGGATGAAAACTGTGAGTCATGGAATGACCCTCCCCGTCCGCTTGGTCCGGGTCAAGCCTGACCCGGTCCGCTCTTGAGGTGTCGGAGCAACAGGTCGCGGGCCGCATTGATCTCGGCCGCCAAGGCTTCGGTGCCGCCGTGATCGGGATGTACCGATGCGATCAGGCGGCGATGGGCGGCCTTGACCGCCTTTGCGTCGGCTTCCGGCGGCAAGCCCAGCAGGGCTCTTGCCCGCGCAAGCCCTTCGGCGGTGGCCGGAACGACCGGAGGCCTGCCTTGCGCCCTGCCCTTCCGGCTGCGGGCAAGGAAAAACAGCGCCGATCCGACCAGCAATGGCAGGCCAGCCACTGGCTTGCCCTTGGCCGCCATCACTGCGCCGACCAGCGCCGCGCCGAGCGCCATGCCGTCCTTCACCGTCATGCGTTGCAACCGCCCCGTCCAGATGAGCCAGCCCGCAAGGGCGATCAGCGCAATCGCCAGCCAGCCCATCAGGCCGCGCCGATCAGGTCCATCGACAGCGCGTCCGACCGTTCGGGAAGCGCAAGGCCCGACACCATTTCGCGCAGTTCCTGCCGCGCGGCGATGTGGCTGACGCCCAGCTCGCCCAGATGCCCCTTGTCGAGCAGGGTGAGGCCGGAGGGGAATAGTTCGCGGAAGATCACGCGCTCCGAAAGGCCCGGAATCACGCGGAATCCGACGCGGCGGGACAGTTCCATGAGGGCGTCGCCCACGCGTTTCTTGTTGCGGGCGTCGTGATGCTGGACGCGGTTGCGTAGCACCACCCAGTCGATCGACACGCCGTCCGCCTTGGCGCGGGACTTGCGCGCCTCGAAAATCAGTTCGGAATAGAAGGACAGGCGGCGCACCTTGAAGGTTTCGGCGTCCACCTGCCCGATCAGGTCGAAATCGACGAAGCTGTCGTTCATCGGCGTGACCAGCGTATTCGCCCGCGCCGCCATGTGCCGGGCGAAGGCGTCGTCGCGGCCGGGCGTGTCGACGATCAGGAAATCCTTGCCCTGCGCGACGGCGGCGGATTCCTCCTCCAGCGCCTCGATGGTGTCGCCCTTTAACACCGCATAGTCGGGTGTGGGCAGATCGATCCCGCGCCGCCGGGCTGTTTCGCCGCGATTCTCCAGATAGCGCGTGACGGTGCGCTGGCGCGGGTCGAGGTCGATCATGCCGACCCTGTGGCCCAGCGCTGTCAGCGCAATGGCGGTATGGACCGCCGTGGTCGACTTGCCGGTCCCGCCCTTTTCATTGGCAAAGACGATGAGATGCGTTTGGGCGTTCGCCATCGGACCTTGATAACCCCGTTGATTGTCGCTTTGATTCTTGACCGTCGTGCGCGGCCATGCCTTAGCATGATCTGCCCCTGACCCCCGCCCTTATCGGAGCCTTTCTTCCCGTGCAAACCCTGCGTGACCTTCCTGCCCTCCGCGCCGCGATTCTGGCGCTGCGGCGCGACGGAAAATCTGTCGCCCTGGTGCCGACCATGGGCGCGCTGCATGACGGGCATATGGCGTTGGTGGAGGAAGGCCGGCGGCGGGCAAAGCATGTCGTCGTATCGATCTTCGTCAATCCCAGGCAGTTCGGGCCGAACGAGGATCTGGACGCCTATCCCCGGCGGGAAGCCACCGACGCGCATATGTTGCAGGAAGCGGGCGTGGACATATTGTGGGCGCCCACGGTCGATGTCATGTATCCGGCGGGCTTTTCGACCAACATCTCCCTTTCGGGCGTGACGGAGGGGCTGGACGGCGCGGCCCGGCCCGGCCATTTCGACGGGGTGGCGACGGTCGTTACCAAGCTCTTCAATCAGGTCCAGCCCGATGTCGCGCTGTTCGGGGAAAAGGATTACCAGCAGCTCACCGTGATCCGCCAAATGGTGATCGACCTCAACCTGCCTGTCGAGATCGTGGGCCTGCCGACGCAGCGGGCCGAGGACGGCCTCGCCCTCTCGTCCCGCAACACCTATCTGACCGAAGAAGAACGCAAGCAGGCACTGGCACTCCCGCGCGCGCTGGGCGAAGCGAAGCGACAGATGGAAAAGGGCGCAAGCGTGGACTCCGCGCTCGCCAAGGCCATCGCCATGCTGGCGAACCACGGTTTCGACCCGATCGATTATGTAACGCTGTGCGACGCGGCGACGCTGGAACCGATGACAGTGCTGGACCGCCCGGCCCGCCTGCTGGGCGCGGCAAAGATGGGCGGCACGCGCCTGATCGACAATATTGCGGTCGACCCAGCCTAGAACCGCGCAGGCTTCGCCAATCAAGCAGGACGCGCAGAGCAGCGATGGAGGAATAATGCCTGTCCAACAGCAGGTAATCCTTCATCGAACCCGCCGCTTACCCCCTGAACCATTTCCATTCACCAATGGAACTTGCGACACGGGCTGGCCGTTGTTTCGATGAACTGATGAAAGGAGCGCGACATGGGAAAAGGCATTCTACTTTGGCTCATCGGCGTGCCTATTCCCATCATTCTCCTGCTCTGGCTGTTCTTCCACTAGAATCCGTTCGTTAGAACGGTTTCACGATCACCGCGATCACGATCACTGCGGCGGCGACACCCGGAATTTCATTCATCAGGCGGAGCCGCTTGTCGGTCATGGGCCGTTCGCCCCGCGCCAGCTTCTTCGCATAGCCCGCGATCCAGCCATGATAGCCCGACAGGCCCAGCACGAAGAGCAGTTTCAGGTGAAACCAGCCGAAATGCCAGGCGCCGATCTCCACCATCAGCATCAACCCGAATATCCAGACCAGGAGCAGCGAGGGATTGAGGATGATCTTGAGCAATCGCCGTTCCCGGTCGATCCATTTGTGGTCCTCGTCCGATCCCACCGCGCATTGCTGGTGATAGACGAAGAAGCGCGGCATCATGAACAGGCCCGCCATCAGGAAGATGACGAAGATCAGATGAGCGGCCTTCACCCAGAGATAGGCGGCGCCAAGATAGGCCATCAGGCAGTCTCCCTTTCGCGCACATAGCTAATCAGCGCCGCGACATGGTCAATGGGCGTGTCGGGTAAAATGCCATGGCCCAGGTTCATGATATGCGGACGGTTCGCAAAGGCGGCGCGGATAATATCGACCGCCTGCTCCATCGCCTTGCCCCCCGCAATCAGGGCGAGCGGATCGAGATTGCCTTGCACCGGCAGTCCTTCCGGCAAGGCGCGGTCGGCCCAATGGGGATCGACCGTCTCATCGACGCCGACCGCATCGACGCCCGTGCCCCGCGCATAATCGGCGAGCTTCGCGCCCGCGCCCTTGGGAAAGCCGATCACCGGCACGTCCGGGTGCAGCGCCTTCACCTTTTCCACGATGCGGGCATTGGGCCCTATCACCCAGCGTTCGAATTGAAGCGGGGCCAGACTGCCCGCCCAGCTGTCGAAAAGCTGCACCGCTTCCACCCCTGCCCTGATCTGGCCGTCGAGATAGACGACGGTGGCCTCTACGATGGCGTCGATGATCGCGCCGAAACGGGCCGGATCGGCATAGGCAAGGCGACGGGCCGCGCCTTGGTCCTTGCTGCCCTGCCCTGCCACCATATAGGTCGCAATGGTCCAGGGACTGCCTGCAAAGCCAAGGAATGTCACCGCAGGGTCCAGCGCCGCCTTCACTTGCCGCACAGTCTCGTAGACCGCTTCGAAACGCCCGAAATCGGGTTTCAGTGCCTCAAGGTCTGTTTCGGCGAGGATCGGCGCAAGCCGCGGTCCTTCCCCCGCTTCGAACCAGAGGTCCTGTCCCATGGCATAGGGCACGATCAAAATGTCGGAAAAGAGGATTGCGCCGTCGAAGCCAAAGCGGCGCAAAGGCTGGATTGTGACCTCCGCCGCCGCGCTGCTATCATAGACCAGTTCCAGAAAACCGCCCTTGTCCGCGCGCAAGGCGCGATATTCGGGTAGATAACGGCCTGCCTGGCGCATGAGCCACATGGGCGGGACGCTTTGACGCTCCCCTTTAAGGACCGCCAGCAAGGGCTTGGGCACGACTTGGAGACCGGACATATATTCTCTTTATATATAGAGTCTGAAAGGATGATGGAGATAGATGGGCGGTTGGCAGCGGGGTTTATGCGCTATGCCCGGTTTTGCCAACAGCTTGACTCCATGGGGACATGCTTTCCCATCCGAGTCAGCGATCTTATCCCCATTACCCACAGGCTGTGGATGAAAAATCGGATCTGTTGAAGGGCTGTGCATAACTATCCGGCTATCGGGGAGCGATACGGAGAGGCGATTTCATCCCCATAGTGTCCCTTGCTTTATCCACAGGACATCCACAGAGATATGCCATGACGCGCATCCATCTGCATCTTTTGTCGGATTCCACCGGGGAAACGCTGGAAAACATCGCCAAGGCAGCCATCGGCCTGTTCGAGAATGTGGAGGCGATCCGTCACTTCTGGCCGATGGTGCGGTCGGACGTCCATCTCGACCGGATCATGGAGGATATTGCGGCCAATCCGGGTCTCGTCCTCTTCACGCTTAACAATCATCAGCTCAGGCGCAGGCTGGAAACGCGCTGCCGGGCGCTGGGTCTGCCCCATGTCGCGGCGCTTGATACCGTGACGGACGCGCTTTCGAACATATTGGGGCAGGAAACGCGCAACCGGCCGGGGCGCAAGCATATATTGGACGAAGCCTATTTCGCCCGGATCGAGGCGATCCAGTTCACTATCGCCCATGATGACGGCGTGGGACATGAAAATTGGGAGGAAGCCGACATCGTGCTGGCGGGTGTGTCGCGCGCGTCCAAGACGCCGACGTCCATCTATCTCGCCAATCGCGGTTACAAGACAGCCAATATCCCATTGGTTCCTGAATCCCCGCCGCCGCGCAGCCTCTATTCGCTGCGGCATCCGATGGTCGTGGGATTGACCGTCAGCCCCGAACGGCTGGTGCAGATCCGCCGCAATCGTCTGCTTTCCCTGAATCAGGCGCCGGAGACGTCCTATGTCGATCTGGAAAAGGTTCAGGAGGAGCTATCCTTCGCCCGGCGCATGTTCGCGGACAATGGCTGGCCGGTGATCGACATGAGCCGCCGCTCCATCGAGGAAGCAGCCGCCGCCATCATCAACCTGTTCAACGACCGCCTGCTGGCTGAGGGAGGAAGCGACGCATGATCGTGCTGGCATCGCAAAGCGCAAGCCGAAGGGCGCTCCTCACCGCCGCGCAGGTGCCGTTCGAGGCGCTGTCTCCGGGCGTGGACGAGGATGCGGCGAAGGAAGCGCTGCGCGCCGATGGCCTGGATGCGCGGGCGCTGGCCGATGCGCTGGCGGAACTGAAGGCGCTGCGCGTGTCGCGGCGGGTGCCGGGCGCGCTGGTGCTGGGCTGCGACCAGACGCTGAGCCTCGATGGTGGCGCGATGATCGACAAGGCGGTCGACCGCGCCGATGCCGAGCAGATATTGAAGCTGCTGTCGGGCCGGGTGCATCATCTCCACAGCGCGGCGGTGATCGTGCTCAATGGCGAGCCGATCTGGCGGCATGTCGAGCGGGTGCGGATGACGGTGCGGCCTTTATCCGAGCCTTTCATCCAGTCCTATCTCGATGCCGATTGGGAGGAATGTCGCTGGTGCGTCGGCTGCTACCGGATCGAAGGACCGGGCGCGCAGCTTTTCGCGAAGGTGGAGGGGAGCCAGTTCGCGATTCAGGGCCTGCCCTTGCTCCCTCTGCTTGACTTTCTGCGCGTGCGGGGCGTTCTGGCGGCATGACCGACAAGCTCCCCTATGCCGAAGTGATCGGCGATCCGATCGCGCACAGCAAATCACCGCTCATCCATAATTTCTGGCTGCAATCGCTGGAGATTGAGGCGGAATATCGCAAGACCCATGTGAAGCCCGACGGCCTCGCCGCCTATTTCCTGGAGCGGCGGGCCGACCCGGACTGGCTGGGGTGCAACGTCACCATCCCGCACAAGATCGCGGTGATGGACTATACCGACGATCCGGGCGGCGTGCGGGAGCGGATCGGGGCGATGAACACCATCGCCTGTGAAACCGGTGGGCCGCTGGTTGGCACCAATACCGATGCGGGCGGATTCCTCCAGCCCTTGCTGCGCGACAAGTGGAAGGGGCAGAGCGCCGTCCTCGTCGGCGCGGGCGGCGCGGCGCGGGCGATCCTGTTCGCGCTGGCCAGTCTGGGTGTGATGGACATCGCTGTCATGGTGCGCGATCCGGCCAAAGGGCAGGCGCTGCTCGACCGCACCGGGATCAAGGGCGAGGTGATCGGTATGGACCGTCCTCTCCCTCCTGCCGATCTTCTGGTGAACAGCAGCCCGCTCGGCATGGTGGGGCAGCCGCCGCTGGAACTGGATCTTGCGCCCCTGCCGGACAGCGCGACCGTCTATGACATCGTCTACGCGCCGCTGGAGACGGACTTGCTGAAAGCCGCGCGGGCGCGGGGCCTCAAGACTCTGGACGGCCTTGAAATGCTGATCGGGCAGGCGGCTCTGGCCTTCGACATTTTTTTCGACGCGCAGGCCCCGCGAGAGAGGGACGAGGAACTGCGCGCCCTGCTGCTCGCGGCGGATTGATGGGCGATTCATGAAGGTCTACGGCCTCACCGGCTCCATCGGCATGGGCAAGTCCGCCGTCGCCGCCATGCTGCGGCGCGAGGGCGTGCCAGTCTTCGACGCCGACGCGGAAGTGCACCGCCTGCAAGGACCGGGCGGCAAGCTCCTCCCCGCGATCGAGGCGCGCTTTCCCGGCGCCACCGGCCCCATGGGCGTGGACCGGGCGAAGCTGGGCGCAGCGGTGTTCGGTCATCCCCAGGCATTGAAGGCGCTGGAGGCGATCGTCCATCCGGCGGTGCAGGAAGAAAGGATTCGCTTCCTGCGCGAAAATCGCTCTCGCGCTTTTGTCGTGCTGGATATCCCGCTGCTGTTCGAAAAAGGTTGGGACCGCAGGCTCCATGGCGTGATCGTCGTCACCGCGCCGGCATGGAAGCAGCGCAGGCGCGTGCTCGCCCGGCCCGGCATGACGGTGGCGAAATTCCGGAAAATCCTGCATTTGCAGACGCCTGACGTGGAAAAAAGGCTGCGGGCGGACCATATCATCCATACCGGCACCACATTTGCCGACACCAGGGCACAGGTCAGGCGTCTGGTCGCTTGCCTTGGCGCGAAGACAGGCAGATAGTGGTGGACGCAGATTCGGTTAAGAGGGCGATGCGCGAAATCATTTTCGATACCGAAACCACAGGATTCGACCCCGCATCAGGCGATCGGCTGGTCGAGATCGGATGTATAGAACTCCTGAACCGGGTGCCCAGCGGCCGCACCTTCCACGCTTATTACAACCCGCAACGTGCCATGCCCGCGGCGGCTGAGGCCGTGCACGGCCTTTCCGATATTTTTCTGTCGGACAAGCCACTCTTTGCAAGCGGGGTTGAGGAACTGCTCGCCTTTCTGGAAGACAGCCATCTGGTCGCGCATAATGCGCGCTTCGATTTCGGCTTCCTCAACCATGAACTGCGCCTGTGCGGGCGGGCGGAAGTGTCGATGGACCGCATGATCGACACGGTCGCCATCGCACGGCAGCTTCACCCCGGCGCCAAGCACAGCCTGGATGCGCTCTGCACTCGCTACGGCATCGACCGCAGCCATCGCATCAAGCATGGCGCGCTGCTCGACGCGGAATTGCTGGCCCAGCTTTACATCGAACTGACCGGGGGCCGTCAGATCGGCCTTGGTCTTGCACAGGAGGAAGCGAAAGACACTATCCGGGCGGAACTGGCGGAAAATGCCGCCGTTCGGCCAGTACGTCCCGCGCGCGTCTTTCAGGCAAGCGCGGAGGAGCTGGAACGGCATGCTGCGTTCATTGCGACGTTGGACAAGCCGCTCTGGCTCGATGAGGCGGAGGCGGCCTGACCGGGCCTGTTCCTTCGTTTCACGCCAACCGGGCCGCTCGTCCCGCGACCCGGCAAGAATAAGGAGAAGGCATATGGACATTCGGGTTTCCGGGCATCAGGTCGATACGGGCGACGCGCTCAAGCAGCATGTCACGACCCGGCTCGAAGCGGTGGCCGAGAAGTATTTTTCCCGCACCCTTTCGGCCCATGTGACATTCCGTCCCGCGCCGCATGGCGCCTTCCACTGCGATATTGTCTGCCATGTCATGACCGGCCTGATCCTGAAGGGTTCGGGCGAGGCGCAGGAAGCGCATCCTGCCTTCGATCAGGCGGCGGAGCGGATCGAAAAGCAATTGCGCCGCTATCTGCGCCGGCTGAAGGACCGTCATGCTCAGGCCGCCGCCGCCGAAGCGGAGCGGGTGAATGGATTGGATGGTCTGGACGGTGCGGGCTACACCATCTTCGCTTCGGTGAAGGATGAGGAGGAACCGGCCGAAGCACCGCTGATCGTGGCAGAAACGCGGGTCGACATCCCCGAAGCCAGCGTGTCGGACGCGGTGATGATGCTGGACTTGCGTAATACCAACGCGCTGCTGTTTCTCAATGCGGGAACGGCGGCCTATAACATGGTCTATCGCCGTCAGGACGGCACGATCGGCTGGGTCGAGCCGCGCGGCTGACTCCTGAATGATCCGGCCCCGTCTCGGGGCGCAGGTTGACCTGGTCCGCCATGCGCCCTATGGGGCCGGACTTTACTGATCCGGTTCGTGCATATTTCCCACATGGTTGAAGCGCGGCCCGGTGGTTCCGGATTGGACATGGTTCATTTCAACGACATCCTTTCGCCCAAGGCGCTCGCAACGGGTCTGACGGCGAACGGCAAGAAACAGTTGTTTCAGAAGATCGCGGTGCTGGCGGCGGATGCCTATGGCCTGGACGCGGAGCATGTGGCCGAAGCCCTGTTTGAGCGTGAAAAGCTGGGATCGACCGGCTTTGGCGGCGGCGTGGCCATTCCCCATGCGAAGATCGCGAATCTGCAGAAGATGTGCGGCATAGTCGTATTGGTCGACCCGCCGGTGGCGTTCGAGGCGGTGGACGATGCGCCGGTCGACGTCGTCTTTGCACTGCTCTCGCCCGTCGACAGCGGCGCGGAGCATTTGAAGACGCTGGCGCGGGTGTCGCGCTATCTGCGCGATGACGGTCAGGTGACGCGCTTGCGCGGCGCGGGATCGGCGGAGGCGCTCTACGCCCTGCTGGCCGGTGGCGAGGCGCGTGACGCAGCCTGAGTCGATGCCCGGCGCGAGCGGCGAAGCCGCGCATTTCCGCGCGTTGGAGAATCTCTATCGTTCGGCGCCGATCAACCGGATGTTCCGGTCTGATCTGCAAATCCTCGAAGCGGGACGGTCGATCATCGAATTCGATGTCGACGAAGGACAATTCCATGCGGCGGGCGCTGTTCATGGCACCGTCTATTTCAAGATGCTGGACGATGCGGCCTTCTATGCCGCCAACAGTCTGGTCAGCGATCGTTTCCTGCTGACCACGGCGTTCAACCTGCTGTTCACGCGGCCCATCCATCCCGGCCGCATCCGGGCCGAAGGCCGCTGGATCAGCGGCAAGCGCCGCGTCTATGTCGCGGAAGCCAGCCTCGTCGATTCCGATGGTGAGGAAGTGGGCCGGGGCACGGGCACCTTCATGCGCTCGCAATATCCGCTCTCCTCCCTGCCCGGCTATGCCGGCTGACCGGCTTACAAGCGCGCTGCTGGTCGGCGTGCTGGTGCGGCGGGCGGCGGCGGCGGGCGGCTTTGCCACCGTGCTGGTGAAGGGGGACGCAACCAGCGGCGTCATCCTGATCCAGGCTTTGGAAAGAGGACAGGAAAACGGCCTTTTCGAACGGGTGCCCGACTATGCCGGTGGCTATCGATTCGCTGCCTGCGGTCCCGCGCCGGATAAGGGCCGGGAAGCGCTCGCACAATATATTGAGCGCCGCCGCCGGTCTGACCCCGATCTGTGGATAATCGAACTTGATATCGCGGATGCGGAACGATTCGCCGCTGAAACGATCTGTTCATGATTGACTAACCTTGTGCGCGCGGGCAGAGGCCCCCGACGCTTGTTGAACGCGCAGGTTGCCGTGGCCGTCCAGGGGGGACGAACAGGGTAAACACGCAGACGGGGGGCGGCCGGACGTCTCAGAATATCGGGTTTAAACGGACGTTTCAGGCCAATAACCGCACGTTTTTGAGATGTAATGAGTTTTCGTCTGAAGGCCGCGATCATTGCGGCGTTTGCCTTGTCCACCGCCGCAGCGGTCACGGCTTCCGATATGTCCTCCGCCAGTGAGGCTATCTCGTCCACCGGAACTCTTCCCACGGACTCCGCGCTGAATACAGCGCCTTCGGCTGGGCAGAAGCCCGCCGTCATCTTTGCCGCGCCGCGCGAAATCGCGCAGCCGCTGGCTTCCGATACAACACCCTATTCCACCGATGGTTCCTCCAAGGGCTACAGCCTGGCCGCTCTGGTCGACGCCCATGGCCCGGCGGAAGCCCTGGAAGGCGACATGAAGTGTCTGGCCGGGGCCGTCTATTTCGAATCCAAGGGCGAAAGCCTGGAAGGCCAGCTGGCCGTTGCGCGCGTCGTCATCAATCGCGCCAAATCGGGTCGCTTCGCCAACAGCCTGTGCGGCGTCGTCTATCAGCCCAGCCAGTTCAGCTTCGTGCGTGGCGGCTCCATGCCCGCGATCCCCGAGGCGAGCGAAAGCTGGCGCGAAGCCGTGGCGATCGCCCAGATCGCGATGGAAGATAGCTGGGACAGCAAGGCGGAAGGCGCGCTCTTCTTCCACGCCCGCCGCGTTTCGCCGGGCTGGGGCAAGGCGAAGCTGGCGTCGATCGACAATCATATTTTCTACCGCTGAGTCCTTTCAGCAGGAAGATGCATGGCCGATTCGGGACGAAGCGTTCCGAATCGGCCTTTTCATATGTTCATGACTTGTTCTAAAGATCGGGCATGAACGACATGGCCGCCAATGACAGCTGTTCTCCGCTGACCGACGGCACGGCGCTGGCCGTGGCGCGCGGGACGCTGCGTCTTTTCTTCCGACATGACATGAGCGGCATATTGGAAGTGCCGCTGCCCAACGGCCGCCGCGCCGACATCATGGCGCTCGATGGAGCCGGACGCATCACCATCGTGGAGATCAAGTGCAGCCGCGCCGATCTGTTGGGTGACATGAAATGGCCGGATTATTTCGACTATTGCGACCGTTTCTATTGGGCTGTGCCGTCGGGCTTCGACCTGTCGCTGTTCGACAGCGAGGCATTGTGGCCGTCGCGCACGGGCCTCATCGTCGCCGATCAATATGATGCCGAACTGCTCCGCCCCGCCCCTATAGAGGCGCTGGCTGCGGCGCGGCGCAAGGCGGAGACGTTGCGCTTTGCCCGGCGCGCGGCGCGGCGGCTGACCGCGCTGGCCGATCCCGACCATGCGGCGGAGATCGGCTGGTAACGGCTAGGGCCATTCGCCTTTCGCAACCCGCTAGAACTGAATGGCGATTTGGCCTTAGCGGAACACCGGTCCCTGCACCGGTCCGCTGGGCGCCGTGCTCTTGGGCTTGGCGCTGTCGAGTGCTTCGACCAGGCCCGGCGTGCGGCCGTCGCGCTTCGCATAGTCCCGCGCCGACATGCCCGCCAGCGTATCGCGCCGGTCGGGATTGGCGCCCTGCGCCACGAGCAGGCGGACCAGCGCCACATCGCGCAACTGCACCGCGCGGATCAGGGGCGTTTCGCCGCTGCTGTTGGTCTTGTCGACCTGCGCCCCGAACGACAGCAAGGTCCGCACGCCTTCCTCGAATCGGGCCTGCACGGCGTCCATCAGGGGGGTGTTGCCCTGATTGTCGGTCAGGTTGGGATTGGCGTCCTTCGACAGCAGGAAGCTCAGCCATGTATTGTCGCGCCGGGCGACGACCAGATGCAGCGCGGTTTCCCCGGTGGTCACGTCGCGGCTGTTGACGATGGTCGATCCGGGCTTTTGCATCAGGTCCATCGCCTTCTGCCCGTCCACATCCTTGACCGCTTTCAGGAAGTTGTAGGCGTCCGAAAACTGCGCCTGCGCCGCCGTCGGGGACAGCATCGCCAAGGCCAGCGCCGCGCCGCGCACACTCCAAAACCGTCTCTTCATGCTGTCACGCCCCGTTGGATTTGCAAATGCGGCCTTAGCAGGGCATGGCTGGCGGTGCCATGAACAAAGCGCTGACCCTTGCCGCCCTGCCCGTCCTTGCCTTGCTGGCCGCCTGTAATATGGGCGGCGCGGACAATGCATCAAGCCCGCAGGGCGAACTGGTGGGGGCTCGGATCGGCGGGCCCTTCACACTCACCGATCAGGATGGGAAGAAAGTCCGCTGGGACGATTTCAAGGGCCGGTATCGCCTCGTCTATTTCGGCTATACCTATTGCCCGGACGTCTGCCCGGTGGACCTGCAACGCATCATGCAGGCGTTCGCGAGGTTCGAGAAGGAAAAGCCCGCCCTCGCCGCCAAGGTCCAGCCGATCTTCATCAGCGTCGATCCGGAACGCGACACGCCCGCCACGGTCAAGACCTATGTAAACGCCTTCCACCCGCGCCTCATCGGCCTGACCGGCACGCCGGATGAGATCGCGAAGGTGGCGAAGGATTTCGCCGTCATCTATCATCGCGAGGAGTCGCAGGGCGCAAGCGACTATCTGGTCGGACATAGCCGCACGCCCTATCTCTTCGGCCCGGACGGCGCGCCGATCGCGCTGGTGCCGGTGGACGATCCGGCCACGCCGGACGTGGATGAGGGCGCGCTCGATCATGTTCTGGCGTCCCTCGAAAAATGGGTGAAGTGAGGCATTGGATTTCTGGGAAAAACCCCTCGATCAGCTCGACCGCGCGCAGTGGGAAGCGCTGTGCGACGGATGCGGCAAATGCTGCCTGCACAAGGCGGAGGATGAGGATACCGGCCGCATCTATCCCACCAATGTCGCCTGCCGCCTGCTCGATCGGCACAGCGGGCAATGCACCAGCTACAAGGATCGCCGCCGCTTCGTTCCGGATTGCGTGCGCCTGACACCGCAAAAGGTGCAGACGATAAGCTGGCTCCCCCGCACCTGCGCCTATCGCCTGCGGGGTGAGGGTAAGCCGCTGCCCGCATGGCATTACCTCATCAGCGGCGACCGCGAAGCCGTGCATCGCGCCGGGGAATCCGTGCGCGGCTGGACCGTGGCGGAGGCGGAAGCGGGCGATTGGGAACATCATCTTGTCGACCGGGAAATCTGACGAAGCCGCGATCCTGATCGACGGCGTCGCGGTTCCGGTGCGGGTGCGCCGCTCCGCCCGTGCGCGCGCCTACAAGCTGTCGCTGGACGCGGCGCGGGGCGAACTGCGCCTCTCCCTCCCCGCGCGTGCCAGCCTGAAACGCGCGCTCGGCTGGGCGCAGGGGCATGAAGGCTGGGTGCGGGCGCAGATGGCGGCCCGCCCGGCCATGGCGACGCTGCGCGACGGCGCGGTCTTTCCGCTGGAGGGGCGGGATGTGCGGATATGCTGGACCCCCGGCGCATCGCGCACGATCCGGCTGGAAGGCGACCGGCTGCTGCTGGGCGGGGCCGAAGAGTCGGTCGGCGCGCGCGTGCTGCGCTGGCTCAAGGGCCGGGCAAAGGCAGTGCTGGAAAGCGAAACGCGGGAGCTGGCGGCACAGCATGGGCTGGCGGTCGCGTCGGTCGGCGTGGGCGATCCGCGCAGCCGCTGGGGCAGTTGCGCGTCGAACGGGACGATCCGCTATAGCTGGCGCCTGATCCTCTGTCCGCCGGAAGTGCGGCAAGCGACCGTCGCGCATGAACTGGCGCATCTGATCCACATGGACCACAGCCCCGCCTTCCACGCGGCCCACGCCCGCCTGCTGGGCCGCGATCCCCGCCCGGCGCGGGCATGGCTGCGAGCGCATGGGGCGGCGCTGCATCGCTTCGTCGGGTAAGAAGGCGGATTGGCCCAGGGTGGACGTTCAAATCCTCCTCAAACACCCTAGTCCGCCCGCATGGCCTCTTCGATCAGCGCTTCCGCTTCGATCAGCAGGGCATCTTCCGCCGCATGCTGGGCGACCTGCTCGCGGCCGATGAGGATGAGGACCGGAACTGCCAGCGGACTGACGCGCTCCAGCGGCATGTGCAGCATGGTGGACGCGGCGCGGTCTATGAGGTCGCCCAGACGCCCCACATCCGTCATCCGCGCGCGGGCGTCGGCCCATGCCGCTTTCAGCAGCAGATGGTCGGGCTGATATTTGCGGAGCACATCGTAGATGAGGTCGGTGGAAAATGTGACCTGCCGACCGGTCTTGCGCTTGCCGGGATGCTGGCGCTCGATCAGGCCGGAAATCACCGCCACGTCGCGGAAGGCGCGCTTGAGCAGGCTTGATTGCTCGACCCATTCCACGAATTCATGGTCGAGTATGTCGGCGGAAAACAGGCTTTGCGGGTCGGTGACGGGCTTGAGGCCATAGACCGCCAGCGCATAATCGTTCGACACGAACCCCATCGGCATCAGGCCCTGCGCGTCCATGCGGCGGGTGAGGAGCATCCCCAGCGACTGATGCGCGTTCCACCCTTCGAAACTGTAGCAGACGAGATAGTGGCGGCCTTCATGCGGGAAGGTTTCGATCAATAGCTGGCCCGGCTGCGGCAGGGCGGAGCGATATTTCTGCATCTCCAGCCAATCGCGCACATCCTCCGGAAAGCGGTGCCATTCCTCCGGCTGGGCAAGGAAGCGCCGCACGCGGTCGGCCAGGCGCGTGGACATGGCCATGCGGGTGCCGCCCCAGCTTGGGATGCGCGCCTGTTTCGACGTGGCGCGGACGATGAGGTCGGCGGTGTCCATCCGCACCGTCTCCAGCGCCATGCCGGAAAAGAAGAAGCTGTCACCCGGGCGCAGGGTTGCGGCGAACCCCTCCTCCACCGTGCCCAGCTTGCGGCCGTTGGCGAAGCGCACGTCGAGCACCGGCTGATCGACGATGATGCCCGCGTTCATGCGATGCTGTTGGATGAAGCGGGGATGGGAGACGCGCCATGTCCCGTCCTGTTCCCGCGTCAGCCGCTTGAATCGGTCATAGGCGCGCAGGGCGTAGCCGCCGCCCTCGATGAAATGGAGGACATGGGCGAAGGCCTCGTCCGTCAGCGCGCCATAGGGCATGGCGGAACGGACTTCGGCGAGCAGTTCCTCCTCGCGGAAGGGCGCGGCGCAGGCCATCGCCATCACATGCTGGGCCAGCACGTCGAGGCCGCCGGGGCGGAAATCGTCGCTGTCGCGCTCGCCCGATTCCACCGCGTCCAGCGCGGCGCGGGCTTCCAGATATTCAAAGCGGTTGCCGGGAATCAGGATCGCCTCGCTAGGCGCGTCGAGCCGGTGATTGGCGCGCCCGATACGCTGGAGCAGGCGGGAGGAGCCTTTGGGCGCGCCCATCTGGATCACGCAATCGACATTGCCCCAATCGACGCCCAGGTCGAGGCTGGCCGTGGCGACGAGGGCGCGGAGCCTGCCCGCCGCCACGGCGCTTTCGACCTTGCGGCGCGCTTCGATGGACAGGCTGCCATGGTGGATGGCGATGGGCAGGTTCGCGTCGTTCACCGACCAGAGCGACTGGAAGATCAGCTCCGCCAATCCCCGCGTGTTGCAGAAGACGAGCGTGGTCTGCCGCCTTTCGATCTCCGCCATCACCTGTTTGGCGGCATATTTGCCGCTATGGCCGGACCATGGCACGCTGCCTTCGGGAATGAGGATGGTGACATGAGGGTCCGCCCCCTGCTCGCCGATGACGGGCGTGACCGCGTTGATGTCGCCATCGGGCGCGAGCCAGGCGCGATAGGCGTCCACATCCGCGACGGTGGCGGAAAGGGCGACGCGGCGCAGGCCGGGATGGATGGCCTGCAGGCGCGATAGCGAGAGGTTGAGCAGGTCGCCGCGCTTTTGTGTCGCGAAGGCGTGGACTTCGTCGATGATGACGGTCTTCAAATGCGCGAACATCAGGAAGCTGTCGGGATAGCTCAGCAGCAATGAGAGCGATTCGGGCGTCGTGAGCAAGATCTGCGGTGGACGCGCGCGCTGGCGGGCCTTGCGGTCCGAAGGCGTGTCGCCTGTGCGGGTTTCGACGCGGATCGGAAGACCCATCTCCTCGATCGGCGTGAGGAGGTTGCGGCGCACGTCCACCGCCAGCGCCTTCAGGGGCGAGACATAAAGCGTGTGAAGGCCCTCGGCGGGATTGTCGATAAGGTCGGTCAGCGTGGGCAGGAAACCGGCGAGCGTCTTGCCCGCGCCGGTCGGGGCGACGAGCAGCGTGTGCTCGCCCCGGCGCGCCGCCTCCAGCATATCGCGCTGATGACGGCGCGGATGCCAGCCGCGATCCGCCAACCATCGCTCCAGCGGATCGGGAAGGCGTGCGTCCATGATGGGGATGTAGGAAGGGGCGACCGCCCTGTCACTTCCGGCCGCGACGAACAGAATAATAATACCATCAGAAGAAATAATGTTTCGCCGCGCCTCTGGCTCTTTCGCGTCCTCATGCGTTACACTCGCGCCATGACAGCGGCGCTCCAGACGCCGCATTTTGCAGGAGTATCCGACTATGACCGGCGAAACCGAAGCCGAGTTGACCGGCGCAGAACCCTCTCACAACCGGCGCCATCCCAAGGCCCCCATCATGGAGATAGAGGGCCGCAAGCTGAAGCCCGCGACGCTGATGATGGGCCATGGCTATGACCCCACTTTGTCCGAAGGATCGTTGAAGCCGCCGATCTTCCTCACCTCCACCTTCGCCTTTGAAAGCGCGGCGGCGGGTAAGCGGCATTTCGAGGGCGTGACCGGCATCCGCCCCGGCGGCGCGGAGGGCCTCGTCTATTCCCGCTTCAACGGGCCGAATCAGGAAATCGCCGAAGACCGGCTTTCCGTGTGGGAGGAAGCGGAGGATGCTCTGCTCTTTTCCAGCGGCATGTCCGCCATCGCCACCACCCTGCTCGCGCTGGTGCAGCCGGGCGACGTGATCGTGCATAGCGCGCCGCTCTATGCCGCGACGGAATCGCTGATCGGACGCATTCTGGGGCGGTTCGGGGTGCAGTGGCTCGATTTCCCGGCGGGCGCGACCGAAGAAGAGATCGGGGCCGTCATCGAAAAGGCGAAGGGCATGGGGCGGGTCGCTCTGCTTTACCTCGAAAGCCCGGCCAACCCGACCAATGTGCTGGTCGATCTGGAAGCGGTCGCCGCGCGGCGCGACGCCCTGTTCGCGGGCGCGGAGCATGTGCCGCCGATCGCCATCGACAACACTTTCCTTGGGCCGCTCTGGCACCATCCGCTCAGCCATGGGGCGGATCTCGTCATCTATTCGCTCACCAAATATGCGGGCGGGCACAGCGATCTGGTCGCGGGCGGCGTGCTGGGGTCCGATGCGCTGATCAACACCGTCCGGCTGATGCGGAACACCATCGGCACCATCCTCGACCCCCATTCGGCGTGGATGCTGCTGCGGAGCCTGGAGACGCTGGAATTGCGGATGAGCCGCGCCGGCGAAAATGCGGAAAAGGTCTGCGCCTGGCTCAGGGACCAGCCGCAGGTGGAGAAGGTCGTCTATCTCGGCTTCCCCGAAACCGATCGGCAGGCCGACATCTACCGCCGCCATTGCACGGGAGCGGGCTCCACCTTCTCCCTCTATCTGAAGGGTGGAGAGGCGGAGGCGTTCGCCTTCCTCGACGCGCTCAAGATCGCGAAGCTGGCGGTCAGTCTTGGCGGCACGGAAACGCTGGCGAGCCATCCCGCCGCGATGACCCATCTGTCCGTCCCGGCGGAGCGCAAGAAGGCGCTCGGCATCGGCGATAATATGGTGCGGATTTCCATCGGCTGCGAGGATGCGGACGACCTGATCGCCGACTTCGCCCAGGCATTGCGGGCGACGGAGGGCTAGGGCCAGTCGACCCGCGTCCACCCGCGTTCAGCCGCCAGTTTCGCCAGCGGCTTGTGCGGGTTGGCGGCGTGGGGCACGTCGGAAAATTCCAGCATCGGCGCGTCCGACACATGGTCGGAATAGGAACGGATATGCGCTTGTGCGCGGTCGATGGCCTGCGCCGCCATCCACGCCTTTATCATGCGGAGCTTACCAGTGTCGTAGCAATTCTCGCCCGCGATCCGGGCGCGGACATAGCGCAGATCCTGGCTCAGATGATCGGTCGCGATCACCGCGTCGAAGCCCAGCCGCCGCGCGATCGGCTCGACATAGAGGCGGTAGGAGGCGGTTGCGAGCACCAGCGTGCACCCGTCCGCCCTGTCCCGCGCGATCTGCGCCAGCGCGCCGGGGCGGACATTGCCTTCCACCACCTTCGCGGCATAGCTTTCCACATGCGGCATCAGCTTCGCGCGCTCGACATTCCAGCCGATCATCAGGCCCTGATTGACTTCCTTGAGCCGCTGGCGCGTCACCAGTTTCAATACATAGGCCAGCATCATCAGGACCACGCCCGGAAACAGCAGCAGCCGCCAGGGCGCCATATGCCGCGCCACATGCAGCAGAAAGCCCGTATAGGTGCCCGAATAAGTGACCGTCCGGTCCATGTCGTAAATCGCCAGCCTGTGCGTCATGCCGCTATCGAAACTTTTTGCCCTTACCCTTCGTTATCCTAGCGGATGGGCCGTTTCGGCTTGCCGCGCAACCGATAATGGACCACTAATCCTGACGCATGAACAAAGCCGCTGAACTTGCTGAGGAAACGCGCGACGGCGGCACGGTCGTGCGGCTTTCCGGCACGCTCACCATCGCCTGCCTGCATGACCTGCCCGCGCGGCTGGACGCGCTGGAGGCTCCGGTCGGCGCCATAGACCTGTCTGGCGTCGATCATATGGACACGATCGGCGCATGGACCGTGCACCGCACCGCCAAGCGGCTGGACTGCCCCGTCAGCGGCGGCAGCGCCGATGCGGAAAAAATGATCGCGGCCGTCGGCGAACTGGACGAGCCGGTCGCGATCCGTCCCGAACATGTGTCGCCCCTGAAACGCGTGCTGGGCGAAATCGGCGAAGCGGTCGTCAACTCGGGCGCGACCCTGCTCGGCCTGCTCGGCTTTTTCGGCGCGACGCTGGTGGCGGCCTGGAATGTGATCCGCCACCCCAGCCGCTTCCGCGTCAATGCCGTGGTGCAGCGGTTCGAGGTCGTGGGCGTGTCGGCGCTGGGCATCATCGGCCTGATGAGCTTCCTGATCGGCATCGTCATCGCCCAGCAGGGATCGGTGCAGTTGCGCCAGTTCGGCATGGAGATGCTGACGATCAACCTGGTCGGCCGGCTGACCTTCCGCGAACTGGGCGTATTGATGACGGCGATCATGGTGGCGGGCCGCTCCGGCTCCGCCTTCGCCGCGCAGCTGGGCACCATGAAGCTGACCGAGGAAGTGGACGCGATGCGGACCATCGGCGTCTCCCCCATGGAGGCGCTGGTGCTGCCCCGCACGCTGGCGGTGGTGGTGATGATGCCGCTGCTGGGCTTTTATTCGTCGGTCATCGCGGTCATCGGCGGCGGGTTCCTGTGCGCGGTTGCGCTCGACATTCCGCCGATCACCTTTGTTCAGCGCCTGCGTGAAGTGGTGCCGATCACCGATTTGTGGGTCGGCCTCATCAAGGCGCCGGTGTTCGGCCTCATCATCGCTATTTCGGGCTGTTTTCAGGGGATGCAAGTCAAGGCCAATGCGGAGGAAGTCGGTTTGCGAACCACCTCCGCCGTGGTGCAGGCGATCTTTCTCGTCATCGTGATCGACGCCTTTTTCGCGGTCTTCTTCACCTGGGTGGGCTGGAACTGATGGCGGCGGAAATCGAATCGGTTGAGGAAGAGCGCGTCGAAAAGGCGGTTGAGGGCAATGGCATCGCCATTTGCGTGCGCGACCTTCGCACCAGCTTCGGCGATCAGATCGTGCATGACGGACTGGACCTCGACGTACGCAAGGGCGAAATCCTGGGCGTCGTCGGCGGATCGGGCACCGGCAAGTCGGTGCTGATGCGGGCCATCATCGGCCTGCAGATTCCCGACCGGGGCGAGATCGAGGTTTTTGGCGAGCCGATGATCGGGCGGCTGGATGACGAAGCCCTGGCCATTCGCAAGCGCTGGGGCGTGCTGTTTCAGGGCGGCGCGCTGTTTTCCACGCTGACGGTGGCGGAGAATGTGGAAGTGCCGATCCGGGAATATTATCCCAATATCGGCGCGCAGCTTCGGGATGAGATCGCCGCCTACAAGATTCGCATGACCGGCCTGCCCGCTGATGCCGGACCCAAATATCCCGCCGAACTGTCCGGCGGCATGAGGAAGCGCGCCGGGCTTGCCCGCGCATTGGCGTTGGACCCGGACCTTCTGTTTCTGGACGAGCCGACGGCGGGGCTGGACCCCATCGGCGCGGCGGCTTTCGACGATCAGACGCGACGGTTGCAGCGGACGCTGGGCCTGACCGTCTTTCTCATCACCCATGATCTCGACACGCTCTATTCGATCTGTGACCGGGTGGCGGTGCTGGCGGATAAAAAGGTGATTGCGGTGGGTACGATCGACGAATTGCTGGCGACCGACCATCCCTGGATACAGGAATATTTCAACGGCCCGCGCGGCCGCGCCGCCACGGCGGCGGTGGAGCGCGAGCGCGGCAAGACCGCTGCCGAAACCCAAGCGGACGGAAGGCGATAGGATATGGAAACCCGCTCCAATCATGTGCTGGTGGGCACGGTCACGCTGCTGCTGCTGGCCGCGATCATGATCGCCGCCTTCTGGTTCTCACGCCTTTCGGACGGCGAGAACAAGGAATATGACATTTTCTTCAAGCAGTCGGTGAACGGCCTCGCCAAGGGGTCGAGCGTCAACTATTCGGGCGTGCCTTCGGGGCAGGTCGAGAAGATCGAGCTGTGGAAGCGCGATCCCGGCTTCGTGAAGGTCCGCATTTCCGTGAAGGAAGGGACGCCGGTGCTGCTCGGCACCACGGCGACCATTCAGGGCGTGGGCTTCACCGGTGTTTCGGAAATCGTGCTGGATGGCGCGGTCAAGGGGGCGCCGCCGATCAAATGCCCGGAAAATAATCCGCAATCCGTCTGTCCCGATGGCGTGCCGATCATTCCCACCAAGCCCGGCGCGCTGGGCGAGCTGCTCAACAATGCGCCGCAACTGCTCGAACGGCTGTCCACGCTGACCGAGCGGCTGACGGAACTGTTGAGCGACAAGAATCAGCAGTCTTTCGCCGGCATCCTCGCCAATGTGGAGAAGGTGACGGGCGCAATGGCCGATCGCAGCCCCGAAATCGCCGCGACGCTGGCCGAAGCGCGCATCGCCGTGCAACGGACGGGCATCGCCGCCGAGAATATCGGCAAGCTCGCCGCGACCACGGATTCGCTGTTGAACGATGAAGGCCGTCCGCTGATGGCCGACCTGCGTAAGAGCGTGCAATCCGCCACCCGCAGCATCGACACGCTCGACAAGACCATTGCCGAAGCGCAGCCGGGTGTTCACGCCTTCAGCAACCAGACCATGCCGGAAGTGAACCAGCTTGTCCGCGACCTGCGCGAAATGTCGCGCGCTTTCCGCGGCGTGGCCGAAAAGCTCGACCAGCAGGGTGCGGGCTCGCTGGTCGGATCGCCCAAATTGCCCGATTACAAGAATTAAGACGAGGGAGCCGGAAGATGTTCCACCTGAAATTCAATGGCGCTGCCGTGCTGGCGCTGGGCTTCATGCTGACGGGCTGCGTGTCCTTCGGCGCGAAACCGCCGGAGCAACTCCTCTCGCTGAGCGCCGCGCAGCGCGTCGCGCCAGGCGCTCCGGTCAATGCGGGGCAGGCTCTCAGCCTGGTCGTCGCCGATCCCGAAGCGCCCAAGATACTGGACACGGTGCGGGTTCCGGTGCGCGTATCGCCCACCTCCGTCGCTTATGTCACTAAAGTGCAATGGTCCGACACGCCGCGCCATCTGTTTCAGAGCCTGCTCGCCGAAACGATCGCCGCCACGGGCAGCCGGATCGTGCTGGATCCCGGCCAATATTCCGGCGTGCCAGGGCAAAGGCTGATGGGCGCGCTGGTGGATTTCGGCATCGACGAGCAAAGCCGCACCGCCATCGTGACCTATGACGCGATCCTCGCCAATCCCGGCGGAACGATCCTTGCCCGGCAACGCTTCACGGCCCAGCAGCCGGTGAATGGCAAGATCGGCGCCGCCACAGTGGGCGCGCCGCTCAATGCGGCGGCGAATAAGGTGGCGGCGGATGTGGCAGCCTGGCTGTCAACGGTGTCCCAGCCTTAAGGCGAGATTTCGGCTCATTGCGGCCATTCTTTTGGGACGAAGTTGGAAGAGGGGGAGGAAGGCGAAGCTGCGCGCTATCCAGCAAACGGCGCATGCTCCCGCTCCGAGCTACGGCTAAGCAGCAAGCTGCCAATCCTGCGCGACCTCGGCCAGAAGCACGCGCCTAGAGTTACGCGCCTCTGGCCGACCCCTAAGCGGAGAAGGATAAAGCTATGCCTGAAACCCGCGCTTCGCCCACTCTCATTCCAGACTTTTGCTCGCCTGCTCGGTCACGTCGCGGGACAGGCCGGGTTCGGCCAGAACGCGCTGCAGCGCGGCGCGCATCATCGCCGCGCGCGCCTCGTCGAAGCGCCGCCAGCGTCCCAGCGGCGGCACCAGCCGCGCCGCCGTCTGCGGATTGATCTTGTCGAGCGCGATGATGCAGTCCGCCACCAGCCGATAGCCCTCCCCCGAACGGTGGTGGAAAGCCCATTGGTTGCCCGCGAACGCCCCGAACAGCGACCGCACCCGGTTGGGATTGGCGAGCGTGAAATCCTTATGCTCCCGCAGGTCCGCCACCAGCTGCACTGTGTTGGGATGAAAGGCAAAAGCCTGCGTCTGGAACCATTTATCCAGCGTCAGCGCATCGTCGCGATAACGATTGTAGAAGATGTCGAGCGCCGCTTCCCGTTCGTCGCTGGCGCCATTCGCCAACGTTGCGAGCGCCGCCTGGCGTTCGGTCATGTTGTCGGCTTCATGGAACTGGGCGAAGGCGATTTGCGGGCCATCCTGCGCGCCCGAGGCCACCAGGTAATGCAGCGCGATATTCCGCAGCTTGCGAGCGCCCTTGGCCGCCGGGGACAGGGAGAAGGCATTGGCCTTCGTCCCGGCATGGATGTCGCGCCACAGCGGCTCCAGCGCTTCGCCGATACGCTGTTGCAGCGCATCTCGCGCGGCGTGGATCGCGTCGGGATCGACGACCGGCATCTGATCGCCCAGATAGGCTTCGCTCGGCAGGCGGATGGTTTCGGCGACGAAGGCGGGGTCGAGCTGCGGATCGGTCGCGGTATCGCGGATCGCCGCAATAACAGCATCCTCATCGACCGCCTGCCCGCCGATCCGACCGATCAGCACATTCACCATCAACTGCTGCATCGCCTCATAACGGGCGAACGGATCGTCATCATGGGCCGATAGAAAGGCGAGATCGGCCTGACTGCGGTTGGTTTCGACGATGACGGGCGCGGAAAAGCCGCGGTTGATCGACAGGATCGGGGCCGAGGAAAAGCCTTCGAAGCGGAAGCTCTGCTTCGCCTGCGTCAGCATCAGCAATTGATCGCCCTGATGCCGCCCGCTTGCTGGGTCGAACAGCGCGACGCGCATCGGAATGGCCATCGGCTTCTTGTCCGGCTGACCCGGCGTTGGCGGCACGGCCTGTTCCAGCAGCAGTTCGGCAGTGCCGGTGGCCGGATCGTGGCTCAGCATGGCGCGGACATGGGGCGTACCCGCCTGTTCATACCACAGCCGGAACTGGCTGAGGTCGATGCCGCCTCCCTCCTCCATGGCGCGGACGAAATCCTCGCAGGTGGCGGCTTGCCCATCATGACTCTCGAAATAGAGGTCGGTGGAGGCGCGGAAGCGTTCCCATCCCAGCATCAGCGCCATCATGCGGATCAGCTCCGCACCCTTGTTATAGATGGTCGCCGTGTAGAAGTTACTGATTTCCATATAGGATTCAGGCCGGACCGGGTGAGCGAGCGGCCCCGAATCTTCCTGAAACTGGGCGGCGCGCAGGATGCGGACATCCTCGATCCGCTTGACCGCATGGCTACCCATATCGGCGGAAAAGCTCTGGTCGCGGAAAACCGTAAAGCCCTCTTTCAGCGAAAGCTGGAACCAGTCGCGGCAGGTGACGCGATTGCCCGACCAGTTGTGGAAATATTCATGGGCGACCACCCCTTCCACGCCATCATAGTCGAGGTCCGTCGCTGTTTCCGGATCGGCCAGAATATAGCGTGAATTGAATATGTTAAGACCCTTATTCTCCATCGCGCCGAAGTTGAAGTCCGCCACGGCGACGATGTTGAATACGTCCAGATCATATTCCCGGCCATAGACCCGCTCGTCCCAGGCCATGCTGTCCTTAAGGGCCTTCATCGCATGGGCGGTGCGGGGCAGGTCCGCTTCCCTGACCCAGATGCCGAGCGCGACTTCGCGCCCGCTCATCGTCACGAAGCGGTCGGCGTTGCAGGCGAGATCGCCCGCCACCAGCGCGAAGAGATAGCAGGGTTTGGGAAAAGGATCGGTCCAGCGCGCCCAATGACGACCGCCAGGCAGATCGCCCTTTTCCACCGGATCGCCATTGGCGAGCAACACAGGATAGCGGCTCTTGTCCGCTTCCATCCTGACGGTGTAGCGCGACAGCACATCAGGCCGGTCCGGGAAGAATGTGATGCGGCGGAAACCCTCCGCCTCGCACTGGGTGCAGAGCAGGCCCCCGCTGGCATAAAGGCCCATGAGCTTGCTGTTGCTGTCCGGTGCGACCTCCACTCGCGTCTCGACCTGATGGGACTGGCCGTTAAGGGGGACAACCAGCGTCCCGCCATCCAGGGCCCATTCTTCCGGTCCCAATGTGCGTCCATCCACCTTGACCTCCACTGGCAGGAGGCCATCGCCTTCCAGCCTCAAGGGCCGGTCATGCGTGCCGTTGCGGACAATGGACAGCACTGCGTGGACCTGCGTGGCGGATGCGTCCAGATCGAAGTCCAGCGCAATATCGGGGACCAGCCAGTCGGGCGGGCGATAATCCAGGCGGCGGATGATCGCGGGCGCGGCGGCGTTGGTGGATTGCATGTCAGCCATGCCAGCAAGCTAGGTAATGGGCGGGCAAAAGACTAGGGGGAACGCACGGAAAACGGCGCGATTCCCAAATGACGGGGCTTTCTAGATGCGTTCGCCCGACAGGCGCTGGCACAGCATGTCGAGTTGATCGAGATTCGAATAACGCAGCGAAAGCGTGCCGCCAGCCCCGGCCGTATCGCCATGGCTGATTTCGACCTTCAGGCCCAATATGTCGGCCAGATGCTGTTCGAGCGCGGCAATATCCGCATCTTTTCCGCTGGACGGGACGGCCGCACGCGGTCGCGATGATGCATTGTCGTTGCCGGTTCGGGCACGGCGGACAAGCTGTTCCGTGTCACGGACGGACAGGCCCTTTTGCTCCACCTGTTGGGCCAGCGTCTCGCAATCGGGCACGCCGATCAGGGCGCGGGCATGGCCCATCGACAGGCGGCTTTCCATCACCGCCTGCTGCACCGGCTGCGGCAGGTCCAGCAGGCGCATCAGATTGGCGATATGGCTGCGCGACTTGCCGACGATCCGCCCCAAAGCTTCCTGGCTGTGATGGAATTCGCCGATCAGCTTGCGATAGGCTTCCGCTTCTTCGATGGGATTGAGGTCTTCGCGCTGGATATTTTCGACGAGCGCGATTTCCAGCGTTTCCTGTTCATCGAAATCCCGGACGATGGCGGGGATGCGATGCAGTTGCGCCCGCTGGGCCGCGCGCCAACGGCGTTCGCCCGCGACGATCTGAAAACCGCCGCCATGGGCGCGCACGATGATCGGTTGGATCACGCCGCGCTTTGCGATGGAATCGGCCAGTTCCTGCAAGGCCGCATCGTCGAAATGGCGGCGCGGCTGTTCCGGGTGCGGCTGGATCAGGGCGACTTCGATGCTCTGCACGGCCTTGGCGGAAGCAGTGGGCGCCGAAGGGGCGATCGGCTCTTCCCTTTGCACATCCCCCAGCAACGCGGAAAGACCGCGACCCAATCCATGAGCACGCTTTGCCGTCTTCGGTTTGTCGTTGGTCTCGTCGCTCAAGCCGCCTCCTCCTGCCGCGGAAGCCGCGCTATCAGTTCACGCGCCAGCCGCATATAGGCATCCGAACCGGAGCAGCGGAAATCATAGATCAGAGCGGGCACGCCATGGCTCGGCGCTTCGGAAAGACGGACATTGCGCGGGATCACCGTGCTGAAAACAAGATCGCCCAGACAGGCTCGCACATCATCCGCCACCTGGTCGGTCAACCGGTTGCGGCGATCATACATGGTGAGCGCCACGCCCATGATCGACAGGCCGGGATTGAACCGGCCTCTGATCCGGTCCACCGTCTGAAGCAGTTGCGAAAGTCCCTCCAGCGCGAAAAATTCGCATTGCAGGGGGACGAGCAGATATTGCGCCGCGACCATGGCATTGATGGTCAGCAGGCCGAGCGAGGGTGGGCAATCGATCAGGCAGATGTCCCAGCGCCCCGGCGGCGCTTCCGCCAATACGCGCTCCAGCCGATGCGTGCGCTCTTCATATTCGATCAGTTCGATTTCGGCGCCGGACAGATCCTGCGTCGCCGCCACCAGATCCAGTTTCGGCACTCGCGTCGCAATGACCGCATCGTCCAGAGCGCAATTCCCCACCAGCAGGTCATAGCTGGATTGAGCGCGATCCGCATGGTTCACGCCCAGACCGGTCGAGGCGTTTCCTTGTGGGTCGAGATCGACCAGCAGCACCCGCAGGCCGGTAGCGGCGAGGCCGGTGGCCAGATTGATGGCGGTGGTCGTCTTGCCCACACCGCCCTTCTGGTTGGCGATGGCGATACAAATCATCCTCGGCCCTTCCTCCTGACGGATTTGACGTTGCGCGCGACGATGATGGCGCTATCGGCATCGGTCACGCTGCGTTCCACGTGGAACATACCTTGCCACGCCGCGCGCGCCGTCTCCAGTTCATTTTGTGCATTTCGTCCTTTTGGCAGCACCCAAAGCGTCTTTTCATCGGCCAGATGGATCGCCGTTTCGAGAAGGCGCGGCAAAGGGGCGTAGGCGCGTGCGCTGATAATGGCCGCCGCCGTTTTCGGAACGACTTCCACACGGCCTGCAAATACTGCCGCGTGACGAAGGCCCAGCTCATCCACTACGGCCTGGAGAAAATCGATCCGCTTCCGGCGCGATTCGACCATCAATATCGGGCGATCCGTGAGCAATGCCACCACAATGGCGGGCAACCCCGCGCCTGATCCCAGGTCGATCCATTGTCCGTCAGGAGCATCGCCGGTGAATGTCAGCAGCTGCGCCGAGTCGACGATATGACGCGCCCAGACATGAGGGCGCGTCGATTCCGCGATCAGATTCTGCCGCTCCATCTCGACCAGTAGCATGGCGACAAACCGCTCCAGCCTGTCCCATGTTTCACGTGAAACAGCGAACTGATCCGCAATCCAAGCCCGAGCCTCTTCCTCCGTCACGCCGCCACTCGCCTGACATGGACAAGGATGGCGGCGAGGGCGGCTGGCGTTATGCCGCGAATACGGCCCGCCGCCGCAAGCGTATCCGGCCTTGCTGTTTCGAGGCGTTCGATCATCTCGGTGGAAAGACCGCCGATGGACGTGAAATCGAAATCGGCCGGGATGAACACGCGCTCATTGCGGCGAAGCTCGGCGATCTCTGCTTCCTGCCGTTCCAGATAGGGCGCGTAATGCGCGTCCTCCAATATCTCGTCGCGCAAATCATCCGGCGCCTTGGCGAGCGATGGTGCCAGCGTCAGGAGCAGGCCACGATCCACTTCCGGAAAGCGCGCCCATTCGAACAGCGAACGCCGTGCTCCATCCTGCCGTACGGTCGCGCCAGCCCTGGCCATTTCCGTGGCGGTCATGGCTCGCGCCAATTCGGCCTCGATAGTAGTCCGGGCTTCCTGGCGTGCCTGTAGCCGCGCCAGCCGCTCGGCACCCAAGACCCGATGCGCCATGCCTATCTGGCCCAAACGGCTTTCGGCATTATCGGCCCGCAATCGCAAACGATATTCCGCGCGCGCCGTAAGCATCCGGTAGGGTTCGGTCACGCCCTGCAAAACCAGATCGTCTATCATCACGCCGATATAGCTGCTGGCGCGATCGAGGATCATGGGCGCTTCGGCGCGTGCGCGGGCCGCGGCGTTGACGCCAGCGATCAGTCCCTGCGCGGCGGCTTCCTCATAGCCGGTCGTGCCATTGATCTGGCCCGCGCAGAACAGGCCGGGTATCGCTCGCACTTCCAGCGAGGCATCCAGCGCGCGCGGATCGATATGGTCATATTCGACGGCATAGCCGGGCACCACGATCTCCGCGCGCTCCAATCCTTGCATGGACCGAACCAAAGCGAGTTGCACATCCGCCGGAAGCGACGTGCTGATGCCATTGGGATAGACGAGCGGATCGTCCAGACCTTCCGGCTCCAGGAAAACCTGATGGCCGTCGCGATCGCCAAAGCGCGTCACCTTGTCCTCGATGGAGGGGCAATAGCGCGGCCCCCGGCCCTCGATCGCACCGCTGAACAGTGGGGAGCGACCCAGCCCGTTGCGGATGATCGCATGGGTATCGGCGTTGGTTCGCGTGATGGCGCAACTCAGCTGCGGAAGGACGCGTCCGGTGGAGAGCGTCGACATGGTCCATGCGGCACTGTCCGATGGCTGCTCTTCGAGCGCTCCCCAGTCGATGGTGCGCCCGTCGATGCGCGGCGGCGTTCCCGTCTTGAGGCGACCAATGGGCAGGTCGAGCGCGCGGAGCTGCACGCCCAGAGCCGTCGCCGCGCGTTCTCCGGTTCGTCCGCCCGCCAACATGTCCTCGCCGCGAAAAAGCTTGCCGCCGAGGAAGGTGCCAGTCGCCAGCACCACGGCATTGGCTTCCAATCGGCGGCCATCCGCGAGCGCCAGACCCGCGACCGATCCCTGCGAGAGGATCAATTCACTGGCCTCGCCCTCGACAATCTCAAGGCCGGACTGCGCCGCGAGCAGCGCATGGATGGCGGCCCGATAGCGTTTCCGATCCGCCTGCACGCGCGGTCCCTGCACGGCCGCGCCCTTGCTGCTGTTGAGCATGCGATAGTGAATGGCTGCCGCATCGGCCGCGCGCGCGATCAGGCCATCCAGCGCATCCACTTCCCGGACCAGATGGCCTTTGCCCAATCCGCCAATGGCGGGATTGCAGGACATCGCGCCGACCGTGGCCTTTTCGAATGTCAGCAGCGCAACGGACGCGCCCTTGCGCGCCGCCGCCGCCGCTGCTTCGCAACCGGCGTGGCCGCCGCCGACCACGATCACATCATAGCTTGTTCGCATGGACGCGCCTTAACAGATTCCGGCCCCGCCGGTCAAAACTGTTCCACGTGGAACAGTCATCTATTTGCCGATGCAGAATCCCGAAAAAAGCCGGTCGAGCATATCTTCCGTACCAGCGCGTCCGGTGAGCGCATCAATGGCGCGCCGGGCCTGCCGAAGCTCTTCCGCCAGCACCAGCAGGTCGGTCGTGTGTCCCGCTGCGCTCAGGTGGCGATGCAGCGCCGCCGCGCCCTCCCTCTGGCGCGCGTGGAGCGCATATTCGCCTTCGCCCGGCAAAAGCGTCCGCGCTTGCCGCAGGAGCGCGGCCACCAGATTCTCCATGCCCTCCCCTGTTCGCGCAGACACTGCCAAACCCGGATGCCCGGCATGATCGACCCGGTCGCATTGCGCGCCAATCAACAGGGCATCGCTGCGCGGCGTGTCCTGGGGTGGTCCCAGCCACAGGATGATGTCCGCCCCTTCCAGCGCGGCCCTCGCCCGGTCGATGCCAATCGCTTCGATGCTGTCGGCCGTGCTCTCCCGCAAACCCGCCGTGTCGGTGAAGAGGAAGGCGATGCCGCCAATAGCTGCCGGCGCTTCGATACGGTCGCGGGTCGTTCCAGCGATGTCGGAAACGATGGCGGCCTCCCGCCCGACCAGCGCATTCAGCAGGGTCGATTTGCCCGCATTGGGCGGTCCGGCCAGAACGACTCGAACACCGTCGCGCAACCGCTCCGCCGACGGCGCGGAAAGAATGGCGGCCACATCCTCCGCCAGCGATTCGATACCCGCGCCGATTCGCTCTTCGATCTGCGCGTCGGGCACATCGTCCTCATCGGAAAAGTCGAGCGCCGCCTCCGCCATGGCGGACAGGTCCAGCAAGCGATGGCGCCATGTGTCGATCCGCCGCGAAAAATGGCCTTCCGCCATCATCAACGCCGCGCGCCGCTGTTGCTGCGTTTCCGCCGCCAGCAGATCGGACAGCCCTTCTACCGCATTCAGGTCCATGCGCCCATTTTCAAAGGCGCGCCGCGTAAATTCGCCCGGTTCGGCCCGGCGCAGTCCCGCCATCGCGCCCAGCGCGGCTTCGACACCGGCGATCACCGCCCGGCCGCCATGGCAATGCAGTTCCGCCATATCCTCTCCGCTCACCGTCGCGGGGCCGGGAAGCCAAAGCACCAGAGCCCGATCAAGTGGCGCGCCATCGCGCGGATCGCGCAGCAGATTCAGGCTCGCCATGCGCGGCGGCGGCAATCGGTGGGCCAGCGCCAGCAAGGCCGGTCCCGCCTGCGGGCCGCTCACGCGAATAACGGCAATGCCAGCCGGCGGCGCACCGCTCGACAAGGCGAAGATCGTGTCGGTCACTTAGCCCTTTTTCTTGTCGCCATTGGTGCCGCCGCCGACCCCGGCCAGACCGATATTCATCAACTGCTGGAACATCCGCACGCCCGCATCGCCCATCGGGGAAAAGCTCTTGAACAGCGTTTCCATCTGCTCCGCGCTGCCGATGCCGTCAAAGCCGTCCAGCATGGTCTTGATATATTTATCATGAATGGGGGTCACATCCGGCAACCCCAGGAAAGAGCGCGCTTCGGCGGGGGTGCAATCCACATCGACGGTCACCTTCATAATCACTTCCCTTATCCTGTCGCGCAAGTGCAGCCTTCATGCCGCAAGAACGGGCGCATGTGCAAATATTTTGGCGCGGAGAGTGGGTTGCGCGGGCCGCTGGAAAGGCCATTATGTGGCGACAAGATCCCTATGGAAAGGATTCCCCCATGGCAGACTTCACCCCCATTTCCACGCTGGAGGGCGACGCGCAGTTCGATGCCTATGTCGCTCGTCCCGAGGGAACGCCCAAGGCCGCCATCGTCGTCATCCAGGAAATATTCGGCGTCAATGAAGGCATTCGCCGCAAATGCGACAAATGGGCGGAAGCGGGCTATCTGGCCATCGCGCCGGACCTGTTCTGGCGGATTGGTCCCCATATCGAGCTGGACCCCGATATTGCCGCTGAAATGGAGCGGGGGTTGGGTCTGTTCGGCCAGTTCGATCAGGACAAGGGCGTTCGCGATATCGAAGCCACCATCAAATTCACGCGCAAGGAAATCGGTGGCGGCAAGATCGGTCTGGTCGGCTATTGCCTCGGCGGCCGTCTGGCGTTCATGTCGGCATGCCGCACCGATGGCGATGCCTTTGTCGGCTATTATGGCGTCGGGATCGACAATCTGCTCGGGGAAAGCCACGCCATCGGCAAGCCGGTGATGCTGCATATCCCGACCGCCGACGGCTTCGTCCCGGCGGAGGTCCAGCAAAAGATGCATGCGGGTCTCAAAGATAATCGCCACGTCACCTTGCATGATTATGAGGGGCTGGATCACGGCTTTGCCGCTGAAATGGGCAATCGCCGGATGGAGGATGCCGCGCAGCTGGCCGACAGGCGCACGGCGGATTTCTTCGCCGCGCATCTGGCCTGACCGGGGCGTCCGATGAGCGGCGGCTGGCGGATGGTGGCCCGCCGTCATGGCGGGCCGGAGGTGATCGCGCGCGAGGATTTCGATCCCGGCGCGCCCTCTGAAGGAGAAGTGCTGATCGCGCAGGAAGCCGTCGGCCTCAATTTCATCGACATCTACTACCGCACGGGCCTTTATCCCGCCCCGCTTCCGGTCGCTCTGGGAGCGGAAGGCGCGGGGCGGATCGTGGCGACCGGACCGGGCGTCGGTAGGAGACCGGGTCGGCTGCGCGAGTGGGCTTGGCGCTTATGCCACGCACCGCATCGTGCCCGCCAACCGCGTCGTCAGGATTCCCGACGGCGTTTCGCTGGAAGACGCCGCCGCGATGATGCTGAAGGGCATGACCGCCTGCTATCTGGCCGAAGACACGCTTGCCCTGACCGCCGGGCAGGTCGCGCTGGTTCATGCCGCGGCGGGCGGCGTGGGATCGGTGCTCGTCCCATGGCTGCGCGACAAGGGCGTCATCGTCGTCGCGCATTGCGGCTCCGCCGAAAAAGCCGCGACGGTGCAGGCGGATCACAGCCTGCATGGCGCTTTCGACACGCTTGCCGCAACGGTGCGCGAGCTTACCGGCGGCAAGGGCGTGGACGTCGTTTATGACGGCGTGGGCAAGGATAGCTGGGACGCCTCTCTCGCCAGCCTCCGCCGGCGCGGTATGATGGTCAGCTATGGCAATGCGTCCGGCGCGGTGCCGCCAGTCCATCTGCTGGACCTCAGCAAGGGCGGATCGCTCTATGTGACGCGCCCCACTTTGTTCGATTATATCGCGTCGGCGGAGGAACTGGCCGCGACGGCGGCTCGCCTTTTCGACCGGATGGAGCGCGGTGTGGTTCGGGCCTCCATCGGCCAGCGTTTCGCGCTTGCCGATGCAGCGGACGCGCAGCGCGCGCTGGAAGAACGTCGGACGACAGGCGCCACGGTCCTCATTCCCTGAAGCGTGAGTTAGACGAAGTGGCGTGAGGGGGGCATGCGCCGCACCGGCTCCCTCCCCCGCTATGACTGCCCAGCCTGCGCGAGCAGCATGTCCGCCATCCACCCCCCTGCCGCCGTTCGGCATAGAGACTGGCACATGAAGTCACCGCCCAAAAAAAGAGGGCGGAGCCATAACGGCTCCGCCCTCTTTTTGCGGACCTATGATCTGGCCAATCAGAACAGCGTCAATATGCCGACCTGATGATCGACGATCCCGTCATAGATCATCTTGAGCGCGACATAGAGGATGACGACCAGGCCGAGATAGGCGATCCAGCGGAACCGCTCTATATATTTGGCGATGATGTTCGCCGCGATGCCCATCAGCGCGACCGACAGAATCAGGCCGATGATGAGGATGCCGGGATGGTCCCGCGCCGCGCCCGCGACCGCGAGCACATTGTCGAGGCTCATCGACACGTCCGCCACGGCGACGGCCCATGCGGCGGCGGCGAAGCTCTTGGCGGGACGCAGGCCCGACACATCGTCGTCGGTCGGATCGTTGGGCGTGTCGAGGCCGCGCTTGGGATGCAGCTCGCGCCACATCTTCCAGCTTACCCAGAGCAGCAGCAGCCCGCCCGCCAGGATCAGGCCGACGATCTGCATGAGCTGCGTCACCACCAGCGCGAAGCCGATACGCAGCACCAGAGCGGCGATGATGCCGATCATGATGACCCGCTGGCGCTGGGCGACGGGCAGGCCGGCGGCCAGCGCGCCGACGACGATCGCATTGTCGCCTGCCAGCAATATATCGATCATCAGCACCTGGCCAAAGGCAGCCAGCGCGGCGGGTGAAGTTATGTTACTGAAATCATTGACGATATGGCCCCAGATGTCGGCTGGAGAACCAAAGCCCTGGGCCGCGGCGGCAGCGGTGGCGAAAAGGTCGATCATAATGGCCTAACGTCCCCTGTAGCGATTTCCCGTCAGATGGGCCCATCTGACGGCTCGACAGTCATAGCAAAACAAAAGCGGAGCGGTTTTGATCCGATGCTCTGGAATCCCGACCGCCCGGTGCTTTACTGGTTCATCGAATCGAAGAAATCTTCGTTGGTCTTGGAATCCTTCATCTTGTCGAGCAGGAATTCCATGGCGTCGATGGTGCCCATCTGCATCAGGATGCGGCGCAGCACCCACATCTTGCTGAGCTTGCCCTTGTCGACCAGCAATTCTTCCTTGCGGGTGCCGGACTTGCCGACATCCAGCGCCGGGAAGATGCGCTTGTCCGCGACCTTGCGATCCAGCACGATTTCCGAATTGCCGGTGCCCTTGAACTCTTCGAAGATGACTTCGTCCATGCGGCTGCCGGTGTCGATCAGCGCGGTGGCGATGATGGACAGCGAACCGCCCTCCTCGATATTGCGGGCCGCGCCGAAGAAGCGCTTGGGCCGCTGGAGCGCATTGGCGTCGACGCCGCCGGTCAGCACTTTGCCCGACGATGGGACCACCGTGTTGTAGGCGCGGCCAAGGCGCGTGATGGAATCGAGCAGGATGACGACATCCTTCTTGTGTTCGACCAGGCGCTTTGCCTTTTCGATCACCATTTCGGCGACCTGGACGTGGCGCTGCGCGGGTTCGTCGAAGGTGGAGGACACGACCTCTCCTTTCACGCTGCGCTGCATGTCGGTGACTTCTTCCGGCCGCTCGTCGATCAGCAGCACGATCAGGAAGACTTCGGGATGGTTGTCCGTGATCGCCTTGGCGATATTCTGGAGCATCACCGTCTTGCCGACGCGCGGCGGCGCGACGATCAGGGTGCGCTGTCCCTTGCCCTGCGGCGAAACGATGTCGATGACGCGGGCCGACTTGTCCTTGACGGTCGGGTCCAGCGTGTCCAGCGACAGCTTCTGTTCGGGATAGAGCGGGGTCAGGTTGTCGAAATTGACGCGGTGACGGACCGCATCGGGATCGTCGAAATTGACGGTGTTGAGCTTGGTGAGGGCAAAATAACGCTCGCCGTCCTTGGGCGCGCGGATTTCGCCTTCCACCGTGTCGCCGGTCCGCAGGCCGAATTTGCGGACCTGGTTGGGCGACACATAGATATCGTCGGGACCGGCGAGAAAGTTCGCTTCGGGTGAGCGCAGGAAGCCGAAGCCGTCCGGCAGCACCTCGATCGTGCCTTCGCCCATGATCTGCTCGCCATTTTCCGCCTCGGCCTTGAGGATGGCGAACATCAGGTCCTGCTTACGCAGCGTGGATGCTCCTTCGACGCCCAGCTCCTCCGCCATGGTGACGAGGTCGGCGGGTGGCTGCTTCTTGAGATCCTTGAGGTGCATGCGAGTCGGTCCGATGGATAGAGTGTCGTGAAAGACAGTTATATGGAGAAAAGCCCGGCAAACAGATGGCTGGGAACGTCCCGCGCCGGACGGGCGGGTGAGTGAAGAGCATTTAGCGATGGGCCTGCCATGCCGTCAAGGCGGGACATCGCCCTTTCTGATGGAAAATTGGCGGCGCTGCCGGTGCCGATCGACCGGCGGTGCCGCAATCGCGGCGATGGACCGTCCCGCCCGCGCCATGGTATAAGGCGGAAAAGCGAAAGGATGAGGGATATGCGCCGCCTCCTTCCCATGGTGGCAATGCTGTGGACGCTGTGCCCGCCTTTGGCCGCGCAGGAAACGCCCTCGCTTGATCCCGCCGTTCCGCCCGCTTTGGTCCGCACCGGCCCGCCCGCCGAGGATCGCGTCACCATTCCCATTCATATCGGCGGCAAGGGGCCGTGGAACTTCATTATCGACACAGGATCGCAGCGCACGGTGATTTCGCGCGAGCTGGCCGACCGGCTGGCGCTTCCCGTGCGCGATCCCGTCACGGTGCTCAGCATGACCGACCGGCTGCAAACCGGCACGGTGGCGCTGTCGACCCTGGGCTTCGGCGATTCGCAAGTGCGCGATATAGAGGCGCCGGTGCTCGACGGCGCGCATCTGGGCGCGCCGGGGTTGCTGGGTCTCGACAGCCTGCAATCCAAACGGCTGCTGCTCGATTTCCGGAGGGGGCGGATGGAGATTAGCGAAAGCAAAAGCCGCTATGCCCGCGATCCCGACACCATCGTCGTCGAAGCGCGGCGGAAGAATGGACAGCTTATCCTGCTCGATTCCGACGTGAATGGGATGGCGGTGAACATCGTGCTCGACACCGGCACTAATTTCAGCGTCGGCAATATGGCGCTGATGAACAAGCTGATCCGCAAGAAACGCGCGCCGCAGCTGGAACAGGCGACGCTCACCAGCGTCACCGGCGGCACGCTGGTCGGTCAGGTGGGCAAGATCCGCGAGGTGCATCTGGGCCGCGTCACGCTGCGCGATCTGCCGGTGCTGTTCGCGGACGCCACGCCCTTTGCCGAACTGGGGCTGGCGGACAGGCCCGCGCTGCTGCTGGGCATCAACGCGCTCAAGGGGTTCGACCGGGTTGCGATAGATTTCGGCAGGGGAAGGGTCGATTTCCTGCTGCCCGACATGGGCTGGCTGGAAAAATCGCGCTTCGCCGCGGCCGCGGGGTAAAACCGCGCCGAGATTGGGAGCGCTGGCTGTTATCGGCCAATGGCCGCCATCCCACATCCGCTCAGGGCGAACGGAGATGGGAATGGCGGTCATTCCGCAATCCACCCATAATTGCCATACGGCACCCCGCTTCGGGAAGCTTCCTGTCGTTCTACGGATCGGGCCGCTGCTGCGCCGGGCGCTGCCGGTCGCGGCCGAGCACTTGGTCGATCCATTGCTGGTCCAGCCGCTGCGGCGCGGGGCGGTCGGCGGGATCGGGCCGGGCATCGGCATCCGGATTGTCGGCCTGTGGCTCGTCCGGCTGGGCGCGTTCCAGCGGCAGGCCGTTTTCATCGACCATCATGCCCCCACCCATTCCATTATCAGGCGCGCCATAATAGGCTTCGTCGTCCGGCTCGAGCTGCCATTCGGGCAGCGTCACCTGGGTATCGAAATTCTCGACCGGCCGCTTGGCGACGGCGACCTTCATGAAATCGGCGAAGGCATGGGCCGGCGCGCGGCCGCCCTGCAATCCGCCCACAGCCCGCGCATCGTCGCGGCCCATCCAGACGCCCGTCGTGATGCCGCTGGAAAAGCCCAGGAACCAGCCATCCTTGTTGCTGCTGGTGGTGCCGGTCTTGCCCGCCACGGGCCGCCCGATCTGCGCCGCCTTGCCGGTGCCGGTGGAAACCGCCGTCTGCATGAGGTCGGTCATCCCCGCCGCCACCCAGGGCGCGACCAGCACGCGGCTGGTGTCGTCCTGATGCTCGTAGAGCAGGCGTCCGTCCGCCGTCGTCACCTTGGTGATGCCATAGGGCGCGACCGCGATCCCCTTGCGCGCCACCGAAGCGAAGGCGCGGGTCATGTCGATCAGCCGCACGTCCGACGTGCCCAGCACCATGGACGGATGGGTGTTGACTGGCGTTGAAATGCCGAAGCGCCGCGCCATGTCGGCGATGGTGGGGAAGCCCACTTCCACGCCCAGCTTTGCCGCCACGGTGTTGACCGAATAGGCAAAGGCGGTGCGAACATCGATATCACCCGAAAAGCGCCCGTTGCTGTTGCGCGGGGACCAGCCGTTGATGGTGACGGGCTCGTCCGTGACCCCGGTATCGGGCGTATAGCCCGCTTCCAGCGCGGCCATATAGACGAACAGCTTCCACGCCGAACCCGGCTGGCGCGTCGCGGTGGTGGCGCGGTTATAGTTGGAGGTCACATAGTCGAGGCCGCCGACCATCGCCCGCACCGCCCCGTCCCGGTCCAGCGCCACCAGCGCCCCCTGCGATCCCTTGGGCACATTGGCCTGGATCGCGGCGGTCGCGGCGCGCTGCATGGAAAGGTCGATGGTGGTATAGACCTCCAGCGGCTCATTCGGTTCGGTGATGAGCGTGTCGAGCTGCGGCAGCGCCCAGTCGGTGAAGTAACGCACGCTGTTCTGCGGCGGCTCGGGGGCCATCTTCACATCCGCCAGATTGGCGCTGGCATGTTCCGCCGCGCTGATCGCGCCATTTTCCTGCATCAGGTCCAGCACCACGCCCGCGCGGCCGATGGCGGCCTCCGCATCAGCGGTGGGGGAGTAGCTGGAGGGGGCCTTCACCAGCCCCGCGATGATCGCCGCTTCCGGCAGATTGAGGCTGTCGGCGGGATGGCCGAAGAACTTCCGGCTCGCCGCGTCGATGCCATAGGCGCCGCCGCCGAAATAGACCTTGTTGAGGTAAAGCTCCAGGATCTGCCGCTTGCTGAACTTGCGTTCCAGCGCCAGCGCCAGCACCATTTCCCGGATCTTGCGGCCCCAGCTATAGCTGTTGTTGAGGAAGATGTTGCGCGTCACCTGCTGGGTGATGGTGGACGCGCCCTGCAAGCGGCGGCCCTTGCCCCGGTTTTCGAGCGCCACCCACGCCGCGCGCGCCATGCCGATGGGATCGACGCCGGGATGCAGATAGTAACGCTTGTCCTCGGTCGACACCATCGCGTCGACCATCACCTGCGGGATCTGGTCATAGGACAGCCAGCGCCCGAAGCTCGGCCCCAATGACACGATGACGCTGCCGTCCGCCGCATGGACGCGGATCATCTGGCCGTTGGGCGATGATTTGAGGCTGCTATAGTCGGGCAGCGACTGCATCGCGATGACGACCGCCACGACGATCGCCACCACGGCGGCGACCAGCGCGATCAGGCCCGCCTTGAGGCCCCGCATCAGCCACAGCCTTGCCGTGCCCGGCGGTTCCTTGCTCTTGCCCGATCTTGCCATGATGTCCGTGCCGCCCCGGATACGCGCTAATGGAAAAGGGGACCAGCGCAAATCCGGCGTCGGCCCTCAAAAAGTCTCTGCCGGTCTCAAGAGGATCGCGGCTTTACCCGTAATGAACGGTTACTCCGCCTCGTCGCGCGGCTTGAAGTCCAGCGATGCGCTGTTCATGCAATAGCGCAGGCCGCCCACTCCCGGCCCATCGGGAAAGACATGGCCCAGATGCCCCTCGCATTTGGCGCAGCGCACTTCGGTGCGGATCATGCCATGGCTGGAATCGCGCAATTCGTCGACCGCGTCGATGTCCACCGGCGCGGTGAAGCTGGGCCAGCCCGATCCGCTGTCATATTTTTCCTCGGAATCGAACAGCTCCGCCCCGCAACCGGCGCAAAAATACACGCCGTCGGCCTTGTTGCTGTTATATTTGCCGGTAAAGGCCCGCTCCGTGCCGCCTTCCCGCAAGACATGATATTGTTCGGGGGGAAGGCGGTTGCGCCATTCCTCTTCGGTCAGGTTCAGCTTGTCCATGGCCGCAATATGGCGCGCGCGGGGCAGCCGATCAAGCCATGCCGATGCGCTATATTCCTGGGGATGACGCAGTTTGCAAATTCACGTCGCGGGGCGACCGATTTCGGCCATTCCACCTTCGCTCAGGGCGAACGGAGATGGGAATGGCGGACAGTCCGCTCCCCACCAATCCGCCATCCGGCGCGCCATATTCCTATCGCTCCCGCGCGGCCTGCCGGGCGATGGTGAGCAGCTCGTGCCGGACCATGAGGTCGCCCAGGCCGCGCCCGCTCCGGCTGGCGCGTTCCGCCTGCGCCAGGCGCTGGATGACGCGGGCGATGCCCGACGCATCCCATAGTCGCACCTGCCGCGTGACGACGCCCTTTTCCTTCCAGAATACGGCCTTTCCCGCCGCCTCCATCGCCGCCTCCAGCCGCCCGCTCCGGTCGAAATCGGCGCGGATATGGGCGAGCAGCATGGCGCGGGTCAGCAGCGGGCGCAGGAAGGACGCCATGGCCGCGCCGACCTCCGCCAGTCGCCCCAGTTCCTTGTGCATGGCCCTGAGATCGCCGCCCAGCACGGCGTTCACCAGCGGCGCGGCGTCGGATTCGGGATTGTCGGCGGACAGGGCGTCCAGCGCTTCGGCGGTCGCTTCCTGCGGACGGTCGGGCGCAGCGTCGAGATAGAGGATCAGCTTTTCGATCTCCCCGCTCATCAACGCGCGGTCGCCATTGGCCAGGTCGACGATCCGCCGCGCCAGTTCCGTGGGCAGGCGCAGCCCGCCTTCCCGCGCGATGGCGACGGCGATCTGCTCCGCCTCCCGCGCATCGGGCTGATAGGAGATGAAGGCCAGCGTCTGCTTGTGGTCCAGCGCCAGTTTCACCAGCTTGGACGTGGCCTTGAGCGCGCCCGCCACCGCGATCACCGGATTGCCCGCCGCTTCCGCTTCCAGCAGCGCGTGGAGCGCCGGCACGGACTCCTCGCCCATGCCGTTGACGCGAATCCACCGCTTGTCCCCGAACATGGAGAAGGACGCCGCCTCGTCCGCCAGCCGGGCGGGATCGTCGCGCAGCGTCGCGCCGTCCAGGTCTATACGCTCGGCTTCCGGCCCCATCGCCCGCTCCAGCCGTTTGGCCAGCGCCATGCTGCCCGCTTCGTCGGGGCCATAGAGCAGGAAGAAGCGGACATCCGCCGGGGGGGCGTCCAGCGCCTTTTCGATCTGGCCTCTATTGGCCTTCATGACGCTGGTTCCGCGCCGCGAACATGGCGAGCCGCGCGACGATCTGGTCGGCGATGGTCTGCGACAAGCGTTCCAGCGCCGTGTCCTCCGCCGCGATGGTCGCATATTCGCTGGAGGTCACGTCGATGCCCGCGTCCGACCCGGCCGTGTCGTCCAGCACCTGCGCGCCGGTCGCCCCGTCGATCAGCCGGTAACGGGCGCGCAGCGTACGCCGTTCGCGCGTGATGGCGGCGTCGCTACGCAGGCCGAAGCCGCTGATCTGGTCGTCCAGCTTCACCACCAGCTTGTAGGACGGGCCGTTGCCGCTCATCGTGGAAAGCCGGTCGTTGAGCGCATTGCGGACCAGCCAGCCGCTCTTGCCTTCAATCGGCTCCACTTCGATATTGCCCAGCGCCTGCGCCACCGCGCCATGCCCGCCCCCGCCATAGACGGGCCTCAGCCCACAGGCGGAGAGAAGAACCGTGACGGCGAGCAGGGGGATGATGCGCTTCATGGGACAATCCTATATCCGTTCGCCCTGGGCTTGTCGAAGGGCGTTGGGGCGAACGGTTCCTCTCTCAAATCACCAGATTGACCAGACGATCCGGCACCACAATCACCTTCCTGGGCGTCGCGCCGTCCAGCGTCCGCGCCACGTTGGGCGCCGCGAGGGCGAGCTTTTCCAGTTCCTCCTTCGGCGTCCCCTTGGGCACGGTGATGGTGTCGCGCAGCTTGCCCATCACCTGACAGGCGATGGTGACTTCATCGTCGACCAGCAGCGCGGGATCGACCGCGGGCCATGGCGCGTCGGCGATCAGTCCCTCCTCGCCCATCGCGGCCCAGGCGTCCTCGGCCAGATGCGGCGTCATCGGCGCGACCAGCAGCGCCAGCGTGCGGATGGCGGCGCTGCGCGAGGCCGACGGCTTGGCCTTCTCCACCGCATTGGCGAGTTCGTAGATCTTCGCCACCGCCTTGTTGAAGCTCAGCGCCTCGATATCCCTGGCGATGCCGTCGATGGTCTGGTGCAGCTTGCGGTCGAGCGGCTTGTCCTGCCCCTCCGCGCCCTTGTCCGCTTCCCCGAACAGTCGCCACAAGCGATTGACGAAGCGCCACGATCCTTCGATGCCGCTTTCCGTCCAGGGCAGGTCGCGTTCGGGCGGACTGTCGGACAGCATGAACCAGCGCACCGCGTCCGCGCCATATTGGGCGATGATGTCATCGGGATCGACGACATTCTTCTTGGACTTGGACATCTTCTCGACGCGGCCGACCGTGACCGGCGCGCCGCTTTCGATATGGACATAATCGTCGCCGGACTTCTTCACCTCGCCCGGCGAAAGCCAGCTTCCATCGCCCGCCTTGTAGGTTTCATGCGTCACCATGCCCTGCGTGAACAGGCCGGTGAACGGCTCGGCGAAGCCCAACTGTCCCATATGCTGCAAGGCCCGCGTCCAGAAACGCGCATAGAGCAGGTGCAGGATCGCATGTTCGACCCCGCCGATATACTGTCCCACCGGCAGCCATTTCTCGACCACCTCGCGGTCGAAAGGCTTGTCCTTGGGCTGGCTGGCGAAGCGGATGAAATACCAGCTTGAATCGGCGAAGGTGTCGAGCGTGTCCGTCTCGCGCCGCGCCGCCTTGCCGCATCGCGGGCAATCGACATGCTTCCAGGTCGGGTGCCGGTCCAGCGGATTGCCCGGAATATCGAAGCTCACATCTTCGGGCAGGGTGACGGGAAGCTGGTCCTTCGGCACGCCCACCACGCCGCAATCGTCGCAATGGATGACCGGGATCGGCGTGCCCCAGTAACGCTGGCGCGATACGCCCCAGTCGCGCAGGCGGAAGACGGTCTGCCCCGCGCCCCAGCCGCCCTCTTCAGCGCGGCGGATGACCTCGGCCTTCGCCTCCTCCACGCCCATGCCGTCCAGGAAGCGGCTGTTCACGAGGCGGCCGGGGCCGGTATAGGCTTCGTCGTGGATCGCCTTGGCCTCGTCGCCCTCGGCCGCGACCACGCGTTCCACGGGCAACATATATTTGCGCGCGAAATCAAGGTCGCGCTGGTCGTGCGCGGGCACGCCCATGACCGCGCCGGTGCCGTAATCCATCAGCACGAAATTCGCGATAAAGACCGGCAGCTTCCATTCCGGGTCGAAGGGATGGACCACCGACAGCCCGGTGTCGAAGCCCAGCTTTTCCGCTGTCTCCAGCTCTGCCGCCGTGGTGCCGCCTGCCTTGCACGCCTCGATGAAGGCGGCCGCCTCTGCATTGCCCGCCGCCACCGCCTGCGCCACCGGATGATCCGCCGCAATCGCGACGAAGCTCGCGCCGAAAATGGTGTCGGGCCGGGTCGAATAAACCTCGATCTCGGTATCGAACGGCGCGACCGGCTGGAACCGGAATTGCAGCCCCACCGACTTGCCGATCCAGTTTTCCTGCATGGTCCGCACCTTGTCGGGCCACTGGTCGAGCGCCTTCAGCCCCTCCAGCAGATCGTCGGCGAACTGCGTGATCTTGAGGAACCACTGGGACAGCTTGCGCTTCTCCACCAGCGCGCCGGATCGCCAGCCTCGTCCGTCGATCACCTGCTCGTTGGCGAGCACGGTCATGTCGACCGGATCCCAGTTGACCGCGCTTTCCTTGCGATAGACCAGGCCCGCGTCCAGCATGTCGAGGAACAGCGCCTGTTCATGGCCGTAATAGTCCGGCTCGCAGGTGGCCAGTTCCCGGCTCCAGTCGATGGCGAAGCCCAGCTTCTTGAGTTGCGCGCGCATGTTGGCGATGTTGGAGCGCGTCCATTCGCCCGGATGCACCTTCTTCTCCATCGCCGCATTCTCGGCGGGCATCCCGAACGCGTCCCAGCCCATCGGATGCAGCACCTCATGCCCCGTCATCCGCCGGAATCGCGCCAGCACGTCGCCCATGGAGTAATTGCGGACATGGCCGATATGGATGCGCCCGGATGGATAGGGGAACATCTCCAGCACATAGGATCGCGGCTTGTCGCTGCTGTCGGACGCCTTGAACGTCTGCTTCTCATCCCAGACGGCCTGCCAGCGGGCATCGGCCTCAAGCGGGTTGAAGCGCCTTTGCATGTCGAGTCCTCAAAATGCTTTGGGACCGGGGTTGCGCGCGGCAGCCCGGTCCCGTCCTGAAAGAAAAAGAGAAGGAAGGGTGGATCAGCCCGCAATCGCCATGCGGCGCAGGTCGCGCGCCTTGGTGAGGATGATTTCCTCCAGCTTCTGCGTGGTCGCCGCTTCCACCGGGGCGTTGACCCACTGGCCGCCCTGATTGACCTGACGGCTGCCCGCCACGCGCAGCGCGTCGGCCCGCAGGTCCTGATCCAGGATCGACACGGTCAGCTTCATCCGCTCATTGGGGCTGTTCGGATTGATATACCAGTCGGTGACAATGACGCCGCCATTGGAATCGGTCTGCACCATCGGCATGAAGGACAGCGTGTCCAGGCTGGCGCGCCACAAATAGCTGTTGACGCCGATCGTGGTGATCTTCGACGCGGCGAGATCGGCCTTGGGACGCTCCTTCGACCCGCCGCCGCAGGCGGTGAGCGGCAGAAGCGCAGCCAGCATCAAACCGGCGGAAACAGGAAGGGAAAAGCGGCGGACCATCAGTATGTCCTATATATAAATGACCAGAAACGCCTCGCTTCTATAGTCGACCCGCGCCATTGGGCAAGGGGGACCGCCGCTCTTGTCATCGCGTGCGCCGATGAAACATTGTGTGTTCTGTGCAACAGGCCGGACAAAAAGCGGACCGCGCTCTAGCTTTCCGCCGGTTTTCATGTGTAATGGCCGTCAAATGTAGCTCGGGGGTTAGAGAGTCGCGATCATGCGCGTGAAAAGGGGATATCTGGCATTGGCGGGCGCGGCGGTTGCCGTGGCTGGCTTCATGCTGTCTCCTGCCATTGGCGCGGCGACCGATCTTGTCCGGCTGCGGACGGAAATGCCGGTGTCGCTGGGCGCGCTGGGCAGCATCTCTTCCTTCACGCCGACGACCAAAGATCCCCGACTCGCGGCGGCCTACGCCCGGATCGCGGCGACCGCCAGCCGTCAGAATTTCCGCTTCACGCCCACCAGCGGCTCGCTCAGCGGCCAGCGGTCCGTGACGGTGATGGTGCGCGCGGACAATGATCGCGTGGCCGTCACCCGCACCTTGACGGCGGTGGATATCAAGCCGGTCGCATTCAGCCTGAACGCCACCCACAACTGGCGCAAATTCGCGCTGCCCGATTCGGTCGGGCACAAGGCGCTGGACCCGGTTCCGGTCGAAACCATGGTCGACGCGAAGAATTTCTCGCTCGATCAGGGCAAGAAGGATCGCTTCAGCACGAAGGTGCTGATCGAAAGCCGCCGCGATCCGGCCACCGCCGTCCGCAATCCGAACGCGGACAAGGATTATTCGCTGGATCTGGCCAGTTCCTACTCGCTGACGCGCAACCTGAACGTCACGGCGGGCGTCCGCTACAACAACAGCGTCGCGGGCCGACTGACCCCGATGACCGACGACCGGCAGGACAATCAGGCCGTCTATCTCGGCACCGTCTTCAAATTCTGATCGCCTGAGCTGCTAGTTATGGCCGCCCTCTGAACAGGGTTAATAATGCCTGCCTGAAAGCCAGCTTATGACATTTCTTGGATAAAGTGAGAATCGTGCTCCTGCGAAGGCAAGAGTCAAGTTCTGTCCTCTGATCTGACAGGAGCGCGAGGCGTTTCAAGTCAAGCGAACTCTCAGCCCGGATGGATATTGGTGTCCGCTCTCCATCGTTGGCTGGGCGCTACATAGCTCCACTGCCAAGCTGACGCGCCGATTTGCCAAGAAAGCTGCCCGAGCCAGAATCGGCCAGTTGCAGACACTCGCACCACCCGTTATTCAGCCTTATCTTTCGTTTTGGGCAGTCGTTATGCACCTCCATCTGCGCTGGTCGCTGTCGAAATACGTTGTGCTATCAGCTTCATTATTCGTCACCGCCGCCGCTTACGCCGATGATTGGCGCGAGATACGTCGGACCACAGATATTGTAACCGGACTCGACGCGGGTGGCATTCGCCGGTCTGGATCTATCGTTGAGGCAGCTATGGTAACGGTGCCAAAGGACAATCCTCTTGGTCCTTCAATTCCATATTATGACGTCATCGATTTCCGTGTAGACTGCTCCGCCAGCACCGCACAGATTCTAGGCAGCAAATCATATTTTGGTACTCATCAAATTGGATCAATGCCCGGCGACCAGCAGCCTTCGCAATCAAGAGGCGGTAACTTGGACGTTATTTGCGGAGAATATAGGTCACTTCCTGCTGGCGCAGAGACCGCTTTCGACTTCGCGCAAGGCGCATGGCGTGGTCAATGAAGATAGCGCACACGTCCGTTAGCCACTCCAACCTGACCAACCAACCAATCTAATCCATCAACCCGTCTATCGCCGCCCAACCCGCCGCGCCCAGTGCGCGAAGGCCATGCCCGTGCCGCGCTTCCACGCCCCCCAATGCCATAACGGGAGCCCCCGCCCGCCGCGCCAGCATCGCGAATCGAACCCGGCCCAACGCCCGCCCGCCCGGATGCGAGCGCGTCGGGAACAGCGGCGAAAGGAACAGCATGTCCGCCTTCCCCCGGCCCGCCGCCCTGGTCTCCACCGCCCCGTGCGCGGGTGCGCTGTGGAGCATCGGCCTGCTTCCGCGCCTGTGATCCCTGCCATGCCAGCCATCCGCGCCCCATCCCGCCGCCTCCCGCGCATCGCCGCCCAGCATCAGCAGCAGACGCCGCCGCCGCGCAATCGCCCGGAACCGCGCGAACAAGGCCCGCCGCTCATCCGGCGCGGTGCGATAATGGCGAAAGACGATGCCGCCCCTGCCCCTGGGCAGCCGCGCCGCCGCCGCAAGCTGGAGCGCCCCATCCACGCGCTCATCCGTCATCAGCCAGATCGTCGGCGGTTTTTTGCGGTGGCGATGTTCCATGACCCTCGCCTATAGCAGCCGCCATGACGACCGCCATCACACAAGCCAGGGACCGCCTTGCCGCCGTGCGCGACACCATGGGCCGCGCCGCCCGCCTCACGGGACGCAGCGCCGACGCCATCACCCTGATCGCCGTGTCCAAGACGCAGGAAACCGACGCCATCCGCCCCTTGATCGAAGCGGGCCAGCGCGTGTTCGGCGAAAACCGCGTGCAGGAAGCGCAGGCCAAATGGCCCGCCCTGCGTCAGGAATATCCCGATATCCGCCTTCACCTCGTCGGCCAGCTTCAATCGAACAAGGCGGCGGACGCGGTGGCCCTGTTCGACGTGATCCATTCGCTCGACCGTCCGTCCTTGCTGACGGCGCTCGCCAAAGCCATGGACGCCGGCGGCCGCCGCGTGCCCTGTTACATCCAGGTCAATATCGGGGCGGAGGAGCAGAAGGGCGGCTGCGCCATCGCCGATGTGCCCGCCCTCATCGCCGCCGCGCGGGAAGCAGACGTCCCTTTGCTGGGCCTGATGTGCGTGCCCCCGGCCGAAGGCGAGCCCGCCCCCTATTTCGCCCTGCTCGCCAAAATGGCGCGGGAGGAAGGGTTGGAGCGACTTTCCATGGGCATGTCGGGCGATTTCGAAACCGCGATCATGCTGGGCGCGAGCGACATTCGCGTGGGCACCGCGCTGTTCGGCGTCCGCGCTTAGAGCGTGATCCGATCCAGTTGAATCGGATCACGCTCCATTTTGTTTGTTTGCCGCATTTCCCGAGTCATCATCTGTCCCGCCTGACTTGAAAATGCTCTGTCCCTGACGCGAAAAAGCCCGCCGCGCCCCATAGCGCGACGGGCTTTGGATCAGAACGACCCGCGCAAGGTGATCCCATAGGTGCGCGGTTCCGCCAGATAGGCGGAGATAAGCTGGTTCGCCATCACCCCGCCCGATGCGAACTGCCCGGTGGTCGACGTCGCCGGGCTGCTCGACTGAAGCGGGCTGCTGAAGGCCACCTGCGTATATTTCGCGTTGAAGATGTTCTGGCCCCAGAACTCGATCGCCCATTTCTGCTCCGGCCCGCGAAGGCCGATGCGGGCGTTCACGACCGAAAAGCCGTCCTGCTCCTTTTCCGGGAACAGGTCGGACCCGGTGTTGAAGTCGCCGGTCATGCGCGTATCGACATAGAACAGCGCCGACAGCCCATTGGAGCCGATCTGCGGCGTCCACGCCGCGCTGGCGGTCGTCACCAGCTCGGGCGCCTGCGAGTTGATCGATCCCGGCAGCAGGAACAGCGCGGGATCGAGCGGCACCGATCCGTCGCCGCTGCCGACCAGACGGTTGGCGAACTTGGCGCGGGCATAGGTCATGCCGCCCGATATGCGGACGTTCCGCACCGGGCTGGCCGTCAATTCCAGCTCCACGCCCTGGCTGACAAGGCCCGGCGACACGTCGCCCTTGTCGCAGGTGCGCGCCGCGCTCAGGTCGCCGTCGCAGCCATTGATGTTCTGGACGATGAAGCTTGTGCCGTTGAAGGTGTTGAGCTGGAAATTCCTGAACTCCTGCCGGAAGGCGGCGATGTTCGCGCTCCATTTGGGCTGGCTGTATTTGAGGCCCACCTCGAACGCGTCGACCTTCTCCGCGGCGAAGCGCAGCGTCGTCACATCCGCATTGCTGCGCGGCGAAAACACCGCCGGAACCGGATTGAGGCCCGTCGAGCCAAGCTGGAAGCGGTCCAGATTATAGCCGCCCGCCTTATACCCGCGCGAATAGCTGCCATAGAGCAGCAGTGCGTCGAGCGGCTTCCATGACAGCACGGCGGTCCCGGAAAATTCGCCGTCGCTGATCCGGTCATGCAGGTCCAGCGCATTGAGGCCCGTGGACCCGTTGCCCAGGCACCCCAGCGTCAGGATGCCGCCCGCCAATTGATTTACCAACCGACCGGGAGGTGTGGCTCCCAGTTGGGGATTGGTCGCGATCGCGGACAGGCCCGACGCCTGCAACGCGGCGCAGGTCGCGTTATTATTGTTGAAATCCGCTGAAAACCGCTTGCTTTCATGCGTGTAGCGCAGCCCCAGCGTCAGATCGAGCTGCGGGGTGATATGCACGATATTATGGGTGAACAGCGCCCAATTCTCGCTCTTCTGATAATAGCGCGAGGCGACGTCGCCCGTCCCTTCCGGGATGGCGGCCAGCGCGCTCAACCCGTTGCCGAGACCGGTGGAGATCGCGCCCGCCTGCGCCGCCGCGACGCCGGGGTCCATGCCCGCATTGATGAAGGCGTTGGTCAGCCCGGCATTGAGCTGCGCCTGCGTGCCTCCGATCAGGGCGGAGGTGGCGAGCGGGTTCGCGCCGCACGCCATGAGCTGCGCTTCCGTCAGGTTGCTGGTCGGCCCCGCCCCCGCCATCAGGCGGCAGGCGGAAAACCGGCCATAATCCGCGCCAAAGCGGATATTGTCCTGCAAGGCCAGCTTTTCATGGGCGTAATAGCCGCCGACCAGCCAGTCCAGCGCATTGCCAAAGGCCGACCCCTGCAACCGCAATTCCTGCGTGAAGGTCTTGAACTGGCGGAACGTGCCCGGATCGCGATAGAGCAGGTCCGCGCCGCTATAATCGTAATCGCCATAATCCTTGGACTTGTAATCGCGATAGGCGGTGATGCTGGTCAGCTTCGCGCCGCCGAAATCATAATTGATCTCGCCCGAAACGCCCCAATCCTTGAGCTTGCTGACATAGTTGCGATCCTCGTTGATCGTCAGCCTGCGGTCATAGGGATCGTCGTGGAACACCGCGCCCTGCCCCTGCATGATGGCGGCGATGCGGTTGAAGTCGTTGGTCCCATATCCGCCGCCAACCAGCGGCACCCGCTCGCGCGTTTCGACATATGCCGCGCCGCAACAGCTTTCGTCGCGGTTGGTGTAATCGCCGATCAGCCGGATCGAAAGCGCATCGTTCGGCTCGATCAGCGCCTGCCCGCGCAGGAAATAACGGTCGCGGTCATTGGTGTCGCCCACCTTGTCCCCCGCCGCGTCGACCAGCTTGTAGAAGCCGTCCCGCTTCGACCAGACGCCATCCAGCGCCAGCGCGATGCTGTCGCTCACCGGCCCGGTGATGCGGCCCGCCAGACGCCAGTAATCATAATTGCCGTAAGTCACCTCGGCCTTGCCGCCCAGCGTGAACTCCGGCGCCTTGCTGATGATGTTGATAAGGCCCGCCGATGCGTTGCGCCCGAACAGCGTGCCCTGTGGCCCGCGCAGCACTTCGACGCGCTCGATCTCGCCCAGATCGGTGAGGCCCGCGCCCGTGCGTGAGCGATAGACGCCGTCGATGAACACCGCGACGGAGCTTTCCAGCCCCGGATTGTCGCCCACCGTGCCGATGCCGCGAATACGGGCGGACGCATTGGCTTCCGATCCGGTGGAGGAGATCAGCATGGAGGGCGCAAGCTGGTTGAGCGCCCGTATGTCGGTTGCGCCGCTATTCTGCATCGCCTGCGCGGACACCGCCGATACGGCGATGGGGACGTCCGACAATGGGCTGGCGCGCCGCGTCGCCGTGACGATGATGTTGACGCTATCCTGATCCACCGCCGCCTGCGGCGCTGTCTGGTCCTGAGCGTGGGCAAAGGGGATCGCGGCCACCAGCGCGACCACGCCGGCGGATGACAGCCAAAGGCCATATTGTTTCATGATGGTCGGTCCTCTCCTGTCCCGCATGATTTCGTTCATGTCGGGATGATCGCGATTATGCTGCCACAGTCTATCGAAAGCAATAGAGCCCTGCTTTTCCGGGTCTTTCTGGCAGGTCGCTCGTTGATTCGCATGACATGTTGCTTAACCGCAACATGGTTAAATTCCTGTTTCCGTAACGTCCGCCTATCCTATCGGAAAGCGGAGCAATCGGTCGGAAAGGGGCACCATGGCGATCGCGCCCGGCCCCAACGCGCGCCTTATTTCGCCATGATGGGCGTCCAGCCCTCCGGTCAGGCTGCCCAACGCGGGAAGAATCAGCTTGTTTTGGGTGCCCACGAAGCAGCGGCGTGACACATGGCGGCCCCGCAGCGACACGCGCAGCTTGGGATGGAAATGGCCCGAAATCTCTGGTCGGCTGTCGTCCGCGACCGCTTCGTGGCGCAGGCAGACGCCGTCCACCTCCGCCTCGGTCAGCCTGCGTCCGCCTGGCATGTGCGTCACGTCCGCATCATGATTGCCGGTGATCCACAGCCAGTCCAGCCGCGTCGTCAGCGCCGTCAGACGCGCCCGGGTCGGCTTGTCCAGCCGCGCCGCGCCGTCGGCATCGTGGAAACTGTCCCCCAATGACCAGACCGCCTTCGCGCCGGTCCGCGCCACCAGCTCTTCGATCAGGTCCAGCGTCGCGGCGCTGTCATGCGGCGGCAGGAACTGCCCGAAGCGCGCATACCAGCTCGCCTTCTCGAAATGCAGGTCGGCCACCAGCAGCGCGCCGTGGGCGGGCCAGAACAGCGCCGCCTCCGGCAATGCCAGAAAGTCATGACCTGCGAACGAAAGGGGAACCATGCACCGGCTATGCCCCTTGCCGCCCCGGCTTTCAAGAGCGCGATGAAACCCCTATAGGCGCGCCATGGACGAAACCGCGCCTTATATCATCGCCGCGCTTTACCGCTTCGCGACCTTCCCCGATCCGCAGGGATTGGCGGCGCAGCTGCGCGCCCGCGCCGGGGAATTGGGCACCTGCGGCACGCTGATCCTCGCACGGGAGGGGATCAACGGCACCGTGGCGGGCAGCGCGCGGGCCATCGAAGCCCTGGTCGCCCATATCCGCGCCCTGCCCGGCTGCGCCGGCCTCGACGTCAAATATGCGGCGGCGGCGGAGGCTCCTTTCGCCCGCATGAAAGTCAAGGTGAAGGCGGAGATCGTGACGCTGGGCGCGGGCGATCTCGACCCGGCGAACAAGGTTGGCGATTATCTGGACCCTGCCGCATGGAATGCGCTGATCGCCGATCCCGACACGGTCGTCATCGACACCCGCAACGCTTATGAAGTTGCCTGTGGCACGTTCGAGCGCGCCGTCGACCCCGGCACCCGCTCCTTCCGCGACTTCCCCGCCTGGTTCGACGATTTCGCGCAAAAGCTGCGAGATGAAGGGCGTCAGCCAAAGATCGCGATGTTCTGCACGGGCGGCATACGCTGCGAAAAATCGACCGCGCTCGTCAAATCGCGCGGCTTTGAAGAGGTGTATCACCTGCGCGGCGGCATATTGCGCTATCTGGAAGATGTGCCGGAACCCGAAAGCCGCTGGCGGGGCGACTGCTATGTCTTCGACGACCGTGTGGCGGTGGGCCATGGGTTGAAGCCCGGCGCCCACATAGCCTGCCGCGCCTGCGGCCACCCCTATCCCCGCGGCACGGACCATATATGCGCGAAGCCGCAAGCCCCGCAATGTGACGGTGGAAAGCGGCGTGGCCAGGGTTTTGGGTAGATCGGGGCGTAACGTTAATCCCCCGTCCCTTGAGGGCGGTCTAAAGGCGCGTGACGCGGGCCGAGGTTGCTCAGGCTTGGCAGCTTGCTGCCTGGCCATAGCTGGATGAGGGGTATGTGCCGCCCGCAGGATAGCGCGGAACATAGCCCTTCCACCGCGCGAAGGTAAGGCAAATGCCGCCTTGGGATGGTCTACAGGCCTTCAGCCTCCGGATCGTCATCCCGTTCCCCGCCGCACCCTTTTAGAGTGCCTTCCCCGAACGCGATCTGCACCCGGTCGGACCAGATGGCGTCGCTCATCCCGTCGCTGCACGGCCCCTGGCTGACCGTCATGGTGAAGCTTTCGCCCAGGTAGCGAAGGGTGCGCCGGTCATCCTCCCGCTCTACGGCAAAGCGCATCGGCACCTTGTCCGGCCGTTGCAGCGTGGCCACCGACCCGCGCACCGTCACCGCCCAGAAAGGCTCCGTCCCGATGGCACGATATTCCGCCCTTTCCGGGGCTTTTGTTTCCAACACAGGGACCGGCGGCGTTTCACGTGGAACAGTTGGAACAGTTGGAACAGGATTTTCCAAACCCTTTCCCTTCGCCATTTCATTCTGGGTTTCACCGCCATCGACAATCGGCGCCACCACCGCACCCGCGCTGTTATTCGCGGCCGGACTCTCGCCCTTCCCCCCGCATCCCGCGAGCGCCAGCGCCAGCATCAAGGGCAGCGCGCCCCTCACGCCGCGTCCCGCCGGAAGCAATGCGCGGCATGGTCGTTCACCAGCCCCACCGCCTGCATCCACGCATAGACGATGGTCGGCCCGACAAACTTGAAGCCGCGCTTCTTGAGGTCTTTGGAAATCTCCGCCGACAAAGGCGTCTGGGCGTGGACGGTGACGCCATCGCCTCTGATCGACGCGCCGCCGACGAAGGACCAGATATAGTCGGAAAAAGCTTCGCCCCGGTCTCGCATCTCGCAGAAGATTTGCGCGCCCCGAATCGTCGCCTCGATCTTCGCCCGCGCCCGCACGATGCCGGGGTCCGCCATCAGCCGCTCTATATCCGCCGCATCGAAGGCCGCCACCTTGTCCGGGTCGAACTGGGCGAAGGCAGCGCGGAACCCCTCCCGCTTCCGCAGGATGGTGATCCAGGAGAGGCCCGCCTGGAATCCCTCCAGCATCAGCGTTTCCCAGAGCATCCGCGAATCCCGCTCCGGCACACCCCATTCGGCGTCATGATAGGCGCGGTATAGCGGGTCCGTCCCCACCCAGACGCAGCGAGGCCGATCCGCATCGCGCACGGGATCAGACGTCCAGATTGGCGACGTTCAGCGCATTGTCCTGAATGAACTCACGCCGTGGTTCGACTACATCGCCCATCAGCCGGGTGAAAATCTCATCGGCCACGTCCGCCTGTTCGACTTCCACCCGCAGCATGGAGCGGTTGTCGGGGTCCAGCGTTGTTTCCCAAAGCTGCTCGGCATTCATCTCGCCCAGCCCCTTGTAGCGCTGGATCGCCAGCCCCTTGCGCCCGGCGGCCAGAATTGCGTCAAGCAGCTCGCTCGGCCGTGTGACGATGCTCGAACCCTTGGTCGCGGCGGGCAGGTCATCCTCGCCCGCCTCTTCCGCGGCCAGCGCGGCCTTGGCCGTTACCAGACGGCTGGGCGTCAGATAGCTGCCCGCTTCCTCCGCCGCGATGGCGTGCAGCCTGCGCGCCTCGGCCGATCCGATGAAGCCATGTTCGATGACATGATGATCGGTGACGCCGCGCCACAGCCGTTCGAAGTGGAAGCCGCCCTCCTCCGCGATTCGACCGCTCCATTTGCCTTCCTCGTCCTGCGCGCCCATCCACGCGACGCTGCTGGCCAGCCGCGCGGCCTGTTCGGCGTTGGACAGTTCGGGATCGAGCGCGCCATTGAGGCTCAGCGCCTCGATGATCGCAGGATTATAGCGGCGCGGCACATAGCGCATCACTGCCCGCATCCGCCGCGCATGTTCGATCAGCGATCGCAGGTCCTCGCCCGTTCGCGTGCCGCCGCTGGTGTCGAGCGCCATATGCTCAACGCCATTGTCGACAAGATACTGCTCCAGCGCGGCTTCGTCCTTGAGATAGACTTCGGACCGCCCCCGCGTCGCCTTGTAGAGCGGCGGCTGAGCGATAAAGAGATGGCCCGCCTCAATGATCTGCGGCATCTGGCGATAGAAGAAGGTCAGCAGCAGCGTGCGGATATGCGCGCCGTCGACGTCGGCGTCCGTCATGATGACGATCTTGTGATAACGCAGCTTTTCCAGGTTGAAGTCGTCGCGGATGCCCGTGCCCATCGCCTGGATCAGCGTGCCGATTTCCTTGGACGACAGCATCCGGTCGAAACGGGCGCGTTCCACGTTCAGGATCTTGCCCTTGAGCGGCAGGATCGCCTGATTGTGCCGGTTGCGGCCTTGCTTGGCCGACCCCCCCGCCGAATCGCCTTCGACCAGGAACAGTTCGGACTTGGCCGGATCGCGTTCCTGACAGTCGGCGAGCTTGCCGGGCAGGGAGGCGATGTCCATCACGCCCTTGCGCCGCGTCAGCTCACGCGCCTTCTTCGCGGCCTCGCGGGCGGCGGCGGCGTCAATCACCTTCTGCACGATCATGCGCCCATGCGCGGGATTTTCCTCCAGCCATTCCGCCATCTTGTCGGCCATCAGGCTTTCAAGCGGCTGGCGCACTTCGGACGATACCAGTTTGTCCTTGGTCTGGGACGAGAATTTGGGGTCGGGCAGCTTCACCGAGACGATGGCCGTCAGCCCTTCCCGCATATCCTCACCGGTCAGGGACACCTTCTCTTTCTTCAAAAGGCCCGACTTGTCCGCATAATTATTGAGCGTCCGGGTCAGCGCCGCGCGGAACGCCGCCAGATGGGTGCCGCCGTCACGCTGCGGGATGTTGTTCGTGAAACACAGGACATTTTCATAATAGCTATCGTTCCACTCCAGCGCGACGTCGATGGTTACATCGTCGCGGGTGCCTGCAATGGCGATGGGATCGGGCATCAGCGCGGTCTTGTTGCGGTCCAGATATTTGACGAAGGCCGCGATGCCGCCTTCATAGAACAGCTCGACTTCCTTCTTCTCCTCATGCCGCGCGTCGATCAGGAACAGGCGCACGCCCGAATTGAGGAACGCCAGTTCGCGATAGCGATGCTCCAGCTTCTCGAAATCGAATTCCGTGTGGTTTTTGAACGTGCCGCCGTCTCCGGGAACCTTCTCGATCGAAGGGAGGAAGGTGACGCGCGTTCCCTTCTTGCCTTCGGGCGCAGCGCCGATCACCTTGAGCGGAGCGACTGCGTCGCCATAGGCGAAGCGCATATAATGCTCCTGGCCGTCCCGCCAGATATTGAGGTCCAGATATTCGCTGAGCGCATTCACCACCGACACGCCGACGCCGTGCAAGCCGCCCGACACCTTATAGGCGTTATCATCGGATGTATTCTCGAACTTTCCGCCGGCATGAAGCTGGGTCATGATGACCTCGGCGGCCGACACGCCCTCTTCCTTGTGGATACCGGTAGGGATGCCGCGCCCATTATCCTCGACGCTGATCGACCCTTCGGGGTTCAACGTGATGAGGATTCGGTCGCAATGCCCGGCGAGCGCTTCGTCGATCGCATTGTCGCTGACCTCGAACACCATGTGATGCAGGCCGGACCCGTCATCGGTGTCGCCGATGTACATGCCGGGGCGTTTCCGCACGGCATCCAGCCCTTTGAGGACCTTGATGCTGTCGGCGCCGTAACTGTTGCTGTTGGGGCTGTTCTGGGTTTCCTCGCTCATACACGAGCATATAGGGAGTCGGGCCGCGAAACTAAAGCGAAACATGCCTTCTTCCGCTTGGCGATGGCACGGTCTATCACGGGATGATGCGAAGCCTGATTTCCCTGTTTCTTCTCCTTTCCGCCTGTTCCGACAGCAGCGACGTGCTGGAGGAATTGCCCAACAGCTCGATAGCGGGCGCGCCGCGGGACAGCGTGCCGGAAACCCGTCTGGAATCCCACCTGACAAGGCCTGTCACCATTGGGGAGGACGGCTCACGCCTCGACGCCTGCGGCGGGTTGGGGCAGGTGGTCCGGGCAGGCGCAAGGGGACTGGCGGTGCGCGCCGCGCCCTTTGACGAAGCGCAGGAAACCAGGCGAATGGCGGAAGGCAGCCGGGCGTTCATCTGCACCCGCAGCCTCGACCAGAAATGGCTGGGCGTGGTCATTCCCCCGGCCGTTCCAGCGCAGACGGCGGAGAATGCCGCCGGTCCGGAGGATTGCGGCGTTTCCTCTCCCGTGGACCGCAAGCAACCCTATGACGGCCCCTGCGAAAGCGGTTGGGTATCGAGCGCGTTCATACGCCTGATCGCTGGTTAGGTCATGCCCGGATGGTCGATCTCCCCTCGACTGCCGGAAGGAAACATCCCAGTGGGCCCGTTTCGCCCGTGATTTTCCAATTACAGTCTTAAATCCCTGCCAATGGCCTTTTACAAAATGGCCATTGTTCGATAATGGCGCGGTCATCATGCAAAATTGGATCCGTTTGCCATGTCCACATCTTTTCTCAGGCCACCTTCCCTGCTCCGCCTTTTGGGCGCATGGCGCGCTGAAAACAGTCCGGAACCAGCCTACCGCCAATTGGCGCAGGCTTTGCGGATGCTGGTGCTGGATGGCCGCGTCGGTCTGGACGTCCGCTTGCCGGGAGAACGCGAACTTGCGGCTGCGCTGGGGTTGAGCCGCACGACGATCGCTGCCGCGTTCGACCGGTTACGGGATGAAGGCTATCTGGAAAGCCGTCAGGGATCGGGCAGCGTGACCCGCCTGCCCGCCGGTCGAATCGCGCCCGTTCTGCCGGATATTGATGCAGCGAACGGAGGCAATCTGCTCAACTGGACGCATGCGGCCCTTCCTGCCGCGCCCGGTGTGGGCCGCGCCATTCAGGCGGCGGTTGAGATGTTGCCCGCCTTTCTGGGCGACCTGGGTTATGATCCCTTGGGCTTGCCGCCGTTGCGGCGCGCCATAGCGGCGGATTTTGAGCGGCGCGGCTGTCCCACCAGCCCGGACCAGATCATCGTCACCAATGGCGCGCAGCAAGGCTTCTCCCTGCTCATACAGTGGCTGGCCGGACCGGGCGACCGGGTGGTGATCGATCACCCGACCTATCATAATGTGATCCAGGCGTTGCAACGCGCGCATGTCGTGCCTGTGCCGGTGGGCCTCCCCATGCAGGGATGGGACATTGACGCGATGGAAGCGGCCTTCCGCCAGACGGCGCCGCGCTTTGCCTATGTGATCGCGGATTTCCACAATCCTACCGGCCGCAGCATGGACCCGGTGACGCGCCGGTCGCTGGTGGAAGTCGCGACCGCCACGCATACCCCGCTCATCATCGACGAGACGATGGTGGCGATGGGTCTGGACTTTACCCCGCCCGCGCCGGTCGCGGTGCACGATCCTTCGGGGCGGCAGGTCATTACTTTAGGTTCGGCAAGCAAGCTTTATTGGGGCGGGCTGCGCGTCGGCTGGATTCGCGCCGATCCGCAGACCATCGCGGCGCTGGGGCGGCTGCGTACGACGATGGACATGGCCAGCCCGGTCGTAGAGCAGCTTGCGGTCGCACATCTGCTGGATGCGGGGGAAGGACTGGGATCGCGCGCGGCGCTGCTGCGGGACCGGCGCGATCATCTGCTGGCGCTGCTGGAACGGCATCTGCCGCACTGGCGGATCGAATCGCCTGCGGGCGGCCTGTCCTTGTGGGCGGAAATGCCCCGCGCCGAAGCCACGGCGCTCGCGGCGCTGGCTGAAAGCCATGGCGTGCGGATCGCGCCCGGCCCGCGTTTCGGCGTCAGCGGCGCATTCGAACGATTCCTGCGCCTGCCCTTCGCCTTGCCGGAAGAGCAGCTGGCCATTGGCGTTGAACGGCTGGCGCAGGCCGACGCGCGGCTCCATGCGCGGACGCCGGCGGGCGGCGATACGCCGGCCCTGGCCCTGGAAGCGGACCGGTTGATTTAAGGCATGAATAAGGGCCGCGGAGACATGCCGCCGCGGCCCTTATTGCGAGACATAGTGGCAGAAGGTTCAGGCCTTCTTGCTGTCCCGATAGCGTTCGATCGCTTCAAGGATGATGCGGCGGGCATCTTCTGCCCCGCCCCATGTGCCGATCCGCACCCACTTTTCCTTTTCCAGATCCTTATAGTGGGTGAAGAAATGTTCGATCTGCTGCATCACGATGCCGGGCAGGTCGTCTTTCTCACCTACATCGGTATAATAGGGAAAGGTCTTGTCGTCCGGCACGCAAACCAGCTTTTCATCGCCGCCGGCTTCGTCTTCCAGATTGAGCACCGCGATGGGCCGCGCGCGCACGACGCTGCCCGGAATGAAGGGCGAGCGCGCGATGACCAGCGCGTCGAGCGGATCGCCGTCGGGCGACAGCGTGTGCGGCACGAAGCCGTAATTGGCGGGATAGCGCATCGGCGTATGCAGGATACGATCCACGAACAATGCGCCCGATGCCTTGTCGAACTCATATTTGACGGGCTCGCCGCCGACCGGAACCTCGATGATGACGTTCAGGCTGTTGGGCGGATCGTCGCCGACCGGGATCAGTTCGATATTCATGATGTGGCCTTTGTTTCGCGTGGGTTTGCGGGTGATTATGTTTTCGGTTTGAGCAGCCGGTCGAGGCTGCCTTCACCCTCTCCTGTCTTTTCGAGGCGCGGATAGCGCAGGCCTCCTGAATATGCGAGAGACAAAGTGCGGTAATATTTGTCCTGCTTGACGATGATCTGGATCGGCGTTCTGGCGTCGGTAGCGTTCTTGATCGCCATCTTGAAGACATCGGCTGAATATTCATTGCCGTTCACCGCAACAATGGTGGAACCGACCGCAAGGCCAGCCTTGAAAGCGGTGCTGTCCCAGACCACGGACGCGATTTCCCCGCTGTTCTTGACTGTGAGGCCGAGGCCGAAGCTCTGGTCCACGACCTTCTGTGCGCTCTCGACGGCCTTGGTGATGCTGCCCGGCGTGTCGCCATAGGCAAGGCGATAGCCACCCAGCGTAAAGCCGCCCTTGGGCGTTTCCCGCGTCGTGCCATCCACATGTTTCTGGAAGAAGCCCGCCCAGTCATAGGGCGCGACATCGTTCAGCGTTTTGATGACATCGCCCCGATTATAGACGACCTGTCCCCAATCGCCCGGATTGATGCCGAAGAAGGCTCGGGCGAAATCATCCAGACCTTTCTTGCCCTTCGTCTGCTGGCGGAGGATCGCATCGGCTTCCAGCCAGATCATCAGGCCTTCATTATAATAGTCCTCGGACCGCTGCCAGCTCGCCCAGCCTTTCGGACGGCGCGCGGAAATGACGGGGTCGAGCGTCGTGTCCTCCATCGGCCGCCATTCTCGGCCCTTTGCCGTGTCGAGTTTCGCCGCGATCTGGGCATAAGCATCCAGCGTCTCCTGCTTGGAGAACAGGCCCGACCGCGCGCCCAGCACATAGCCCCAGAACTGCGTCTGCCCTTCATAGACCCACAGCAGATTGTCCTGCATCGGGGTACGGAAATCGGGCGTCCACAGCAGGTCCGGGCGGCGGAACTTGCCGTCCCAGCTATGGGTGAATTCGTGCGGTAACAGGTTGCGGTCCAGCAGCGCCTCGCCCGAATCCCAATTCTTGAAATAGCCCGGCTCGACCTGATTCTCCGATGAGCGGTGATGTTCGAGGCCAATGCCGCCCATCTCGTCGGTGATGGCGAGCAGGAAATCATAATGATCGAAATGCATGCTGCCGAACAGCGCCTTGGCTTCTGCCACCAGCTTCTTGTGCTTGGCGATCTGCTCCGGCTTATAGTCCAGTTCGTCCGCATCGTCGGCGACGATGTTCAGCGTCACATCGCTACCAAGGTCCACGGCCTTAAAATGGCTTCCCGCAAAAACCGGCGAATCCTGCAAGGCTTCATAGTCGATCACGTCATAGGCGACGCTGTTGCCGCTCCGCCGTCCGCGCAGAGCGGTCGCGGCCTGCCATCCGGCGGGATAGGCGACGGTTGCCTGCACCGGGATCTGGCGGGTGAAATAACCGGCGGGATAAAGCGACACCGCTTCCCACTGGATGTTGAGCATCTTGGGCGTCACCACGACGCGGCCCTGATTGGGGGCGGTGGCGGACAGGAACTGGAACTGGGCGGCGACCTCTTTCGCGCCCGGCGGCACGTCGATCTGAAAGGCGTAGACATCCAGCGGATCGCGCTTCCACGCCAGCGGCCTGCCATTGGCGGTGAAGGTAAGGCCAGTGAGTTTTTCGATCTGCCCGCGCGGCGCGTGATTGCCCGGCAACCATTGCGGCATCAGCAGGGTCATCGGACCGCTGGCCGCGACGGGAATCGTTTCCTTGACGCGGAAAATGCGCTGCACCGTATCGGTCGCGTCCACCTCCAGCCGGATCGTGCCACCGGGATAGGGCACATCCTTCGGCGCGGGCGTGGCGTCGTTGACGGGCAGGGCCATTGGTTTGGAACGGATCGCTTCCTGCGCCTGGAGCGGACTGGCGGCGGCGGTGGAAAGGCAAAGGGCGGCAGCAAGGCTGCGGATCATGGACGTCTCCGAAAAGGACTGGCCGGTCGGCCTGATGGCGTCAGCATGGCGGCGCGAAGCGGCCTCGTCCACCCTGCAACGGCCTGACGACATTATGCGATAAAAAAGCGCGTTTCCTTGCAGCTTGTTTGCGGTTAAGGGCCCGTGCCATGGCGAAAATAGAAACGCCGCGCCCGGTGCGCGGCACGCAGGACATGCTGGGCGGCACCCCCGAAGCGTTCCAGGAGCGTTTCGCGCATGTGGTCGCGACCTTTGATCGGGTGCGCCGGCTCTATGGCTTTGAGCGCGTGGAAGTCCCTGTGTTCGAAGCAACGGTGGTGTTCGCCCGCTCGCTGGGCGAGAGCACGGACGTGGTGTCAAAGGAAATGTATACGTTCGAGGACCGGGGCGGCGACAGCATCACTCTGCGCCCGGAATTCACGGCGGGTATCTCGCGCGCCTATATTACCGAAGGCTGGCAGCAATATGCGCCGCTGAAGGTCGCGACGCACGGCCCATTGTTCCGTTACGAACGCCCGCAAAAGGGCCGGTTCCGCCAATTTCACCAACTCGATGCCGAAATCATCGGCGCGGGGGAGCCGGGCGCGGACGTGGAGCTGCTGGTCTTCGCCGATCAGTTGCTGCGGGAACTGGGCGTATCCGAAGGCGTGACGCTCACTCTCAATACGCTGGGCGATGCGGACAGCCGCGAGGCTTGGCGCGCCGCGCTGATCGCGCATTTCGAGGCGCACCGCGAACAGCTTTCGGAGGACAGCCTCGACCGCCTCCATCGCAATCCGCTGCGTATCCTCGACAGCAAGGACCCGCGCGATCGCCCCGTGGCGGACAGCGCGCCGGACATTGATGCTTATCTCACCGACGAAGCGCGCGGCTTCTTCGAGAAAGTGACGAGCGGCCTCGACGCGGCGGGCGTGGCGTGGGAACGCAATCCCCGGCTGGTGCGCGGGCTGGATTATTACCGGCACACCGCGTTCGAGTTCATCACCGATAGGCTGGGCGCGCAGGGCACGGTGCTGGGTGGCGGGCGCTATGACGGGTTGATCGAAAATCTGGGCGGTCCCGCCACGCCGGCGGTCGGCTGGGCGGCAGGGATCGAGCGGCTCGCGATGCTGGTCGAGCTGCCGGAGATCGCCCGCATCGACGTGGCCGTCATCCCGATGGGTGAGGCGGCGGAAGCCAAGGCGACAGGCATCATCGCCGACTTGCGCCGCGCCGGCGTCGCCTGCGATATGGGTTATCGTGGCAATATGAAGAAGCGGATGCAGCGCGCCAATGCGAGTGGGGCGGCCTGGGCCGTGATCCTGGGCGACGATGAACTGGCGCGCGGCGAAGCATCCGTCCGCAATCTGGGCACAGGTGAACAGCAGGCGGTGGCGCTGGATACGATCGTGGGCAAGCTGACGGCGCTCTGATGCACATCTCCGCCGAACGCATCGCGCAGATCGAAGCGCGCAGGGACGAAGTGCAAGCGTCGATGACGCGCGCCGACCTGCCTCCTGACGAGTTTGTGCGGCTCTCCAAGGAATATGCCGAGATCGAGCCGGTGGCGAGGGCCGCGCATGAAGTGCGGCGGTTGCGGCAGGAACTCCTCGCGCTGGAGCAGATGGCGGGCGGCGAGGGGGCGGAGGTCGACCCCGCCATGCGTGAATTGGCGCAGGAAGAGATGCAGCATATCAAGGCGCAGTTGCCCGCCGCCGAGCGTGCCCTCGCGCTGCAACTTCTGCCCCGTGATTCGGCCGATGCGCGCCCGGCCATGCTGGAAATCCGCGCCGGCACCGGCGGCGATGAGGCAGCGCTGTTCGCGGGCGACCTGTTCCGCATGTATCAACGCTATGCCGATTCGCAGGGCTGGAAGATGGAGATGATGTCCGCCAATGCCGCGGAAGTCGGCGGCTTCAAGGAAGTCGTCGCCAGCATCACCGGCATCGGCGTCTTTGCCAAGCTGAAGTTCGAAAGCGGCGTCCATCGCGTCCAGCGCGTGCCTGTTACCGAAAGCGGGGGCCGCATCCATACCTCCGCCGCGACCGTCGCGGTCCTCCCCGAGCCGGAGGAGGTGGACGTCCAGATCGCCGACGGCGACCTCAAGATCGACATCTACCGTGCTTCGGGCGCTGGCGGTCAGCATGTCAATACGACCGATTCCGCCGTCCGCATCACCCATTTGCCGAGCGGCCTTGTCGTGACGCAGCAGGATGAGCGATCCCAGCACAAGAACAAGGCGAAGGCGATGCAGGTGCTGCGCGCCCGTCTTTACGAACTGGAGCGCGACCGCGCCCAGAGCGAACAGGCCGGCGCGCGCAAGGCGATGGTCGGATCGGGCGATCGTTCGGAACGCATCCGCACCTATAATTTCCCGCAGGGCCGCGTCACCGACCACCGCATCAACCTGACCCTCCACCGCCTGCCGGAGATATTGGAAGGGCCGGGCCTGTCCGAAGTCATCGACGCGCTGGTGGCGGAGGATGAAGCCGCGCGCCTTGCCCAGCTGGATGGTGTGGGCTGATCGTGGCGCCGATTGCCGAAAAGCTCCGCGCTGCGGCGGCTTTGCTCGGCGCGCGGAGCGACACGCCCCGTCTCGACGTGGAGCTGCTGCTCGCACATGCGTTGGGCCTGACGCGGGGCGATCTGCTCCTGCGTCAGCGCGACCTTGCCGTTCCCGCTGCGTTTGACCGGCTGATCGAACGCCGCCTCGCCGGGGAGCCGGTTGCTTATATCACGGGCGTTCGCGACTTCTGGACCATCAGCCTGCGGGTGACGCCGGACGTTCTGATCCCGCGGCCCGACAGCGAAACGCTGATCGAGGCGGCGATTGAGCATTTTGGGAACCATGCGCCTGCCGATGTGCTCGACCTAGGCACGGGGTCGGGCGCCTTGTTGCTCGCCGCGCTGGATCAATGGCCGATGGCGCGCGGTCTGGGCATCGACATATCGTCCGGCGCGCTGGCCGTGGCGAAAGAGAATGCCGCTCGCCTCGGTCTGTCCGGGCGAGCGGCCTTCCGCATCGGCGATTGGGCGGAAGGCGTTCGGGAAACATTCGACCTCATCCTCGTCAATCCGCCCTATATCGCCAGGAGCGTAGCCTTGTCGGGCGATGTGTTGCACGAGCCGGAAGGCGCATTGTTCGCCGGGGCTGAGGGATTGGACGACTATCGCCGCATCGCCCCTCAACTGCCTCATTTGCTGAGGCCCCACGGCATGGCGGCGATTGAGATCGGATATGACCAGCGGGAGAGCGTTTCAGCGCTCTTTTCCGCCGCGGGATTGCTTGTCGAGGTTCGGCGCGATCTTGCCGGACATGATCGGTGCCTTGTGGTTCGCAAGCCGGTTCTCCGTTGATGGCAGGAATTGCGGGGACGCAAGCGAAAATCACTTGGTTTATGGGATCAAAGACACTACATGGACCTGAGGGACGGCTCTGTCTTAAGGGTTTGGCCGCTAGGCCGCTGATGGAAATGGCCGTCTTCCCGCTTCTTAAAGTCACGATGGCGCGGCATGCCGATGCCTCTGGCAGCTAAGGGCAAGGGTCCATGCGGATCTCTGTCCGGCGGAGCTATACGGCCTGATAAGCGGGCCGAGCTGGGGAATGGCGACTGAACAGTGTCTTCAGTAAATTTTATCATAGTGAACGCAAGGACCAGGTCTTGATCAACAACAGGCAGGCCGGTCGCCGCAATCGCGGCCGGAACAACGGGCGTCCCAACAATGGCAACCGGGGCGGCGGCGACAACGGGAACCGGATCGACAGTCGCGCGCGGGGAAACGCGGCACAACTTCTTGAAAAATATAAGAATATGGCGCGTGATGCCCAGATGGCGGGCGATCGGGTGAACGCTGAATATTATCTTCAGTTCGCCGATCATTATTTCCGCGTCCTCGCCGACAATCGCGCCCGGCAGGAAGAGCAGCAACAGCGCTTCCGCCGCTATGATGAGAATTTCGACGATGATGGCGAAGATGTCGATGCGGGCGACGAGGGCGAAGGCGCGCATGTCGAGCAGCCGAATGAGCGCGCTGACCAGCCCCATCACCGCCGCCGGGATGGCCGGGATGAACGGCGCGACGACCGTGAAGGACGTGAGCGGCGTGACCGGAACGTCCGGGAACGTCCGGCCGCTGCCGAAACGCCCGAGCAGCCGCTGCCCGCGCAGGATGTTTCGCCGGCCGGCGTGACCGCGCCGGAACCTCAGCCTGAAACCGAAGCGCCACGCCCCCGCCGGGGTCGTCCACGCAAGGCGGATGCAGCCAAGGCGGCGGAGGAAAAGGCCGAGGGGCTGGATATTGCTGTGCTGCCCCCGTCGATCGCGCGGGCCGACAATGATAGCGAGGCACCGGAAGACGAAGCGCCCCGCAAGCGCACCCGTCGCCCTCGTGCGGCGACCCAGGCGGCGGAGTAATCGCCGCCTCGCGCTTCGATCGCGACCATCGAAACCAAAAGAAAAGGGGATGGCGGATTTCCGGTCATCCCCTTTTTTTGTGCGCTTTGCATATCGGCCGTAATGAGGCAGAACGGATCAGCCGCCGGGGAGGGAGCCGATCCTGATGCACACCGTTCGTCTGTTTTCCACCTTGTTGTTCGCTTTGCCTGTCGCCGCCTTCGCGCAGCCTTCCTCTTCCGATCCGACGGGTGCTTCGGCGCAGGGCGATGTATCCGTCACCATCTATAACGATAATCTCGCGCTTATTCAGGACGTGCGGCAGATCGCCATTCCATCGGGCGTCAGCAAGATCGAGTTTCCCGACGTGTCCGCGCAGATTCGCCCAGAAACCCTCTCCTTTGCGGCGGACGGCGCCTCGATCGTCGAGCAGAATTTCGATTTCGATCTGCTGTCCCCGGCCAAGCTGATGGAAAAGGCGGTGGGCAAGACCGTCACCATTGTCCGCACCAATCCCGCGACCGGCGCAGAGGTGCGGGAACAGGCCAAGGTGCTGGGTGTCAATGGCGGCACGGTGCTCCAGATCGGGAGCCGGATAGAGGTGCTGCGCGACGATGGTTTGCCGGTGCGCGTCATTTTCGACCGTGTTCCCGCCAATCTGCGGGCGCGTCCGACCCTTTCCGTGACGGTGGACAGCGCGCGGGCCGGAACGCGTCCGGCCGCGATCCGCTATCTGACCCCTGGTCTGGGCTGGAGTGCGGATTATGTCGCGCTGTTCGATGCCAAGGCAGGCCGGATCGACGTGCAGGGCTGGATCACGCTTACTAATAATTCGGGTACGGCCTATGACAATGCCCGGACGCTGCTGGTGGCGGGCAGCGTCAATCAGGGTGGGTCGGCGCGCTATACGCCCGTGCGCCGGACCAATATCCGCGCCGCCGGAACCGAAACGGCCGCGCGCGAGCAGCTGGGTGATTTCTATCTCTATCCGCTGGCCGCCCGCACGACGATTGCGGAGCGGCAGACCAAGCAGGTCAGCTTTCTGGATGTGCAGGCCGTTCCAGCCGAGGCGGGCTATGCCTATGACAATGCATGGCTGGGCAGTTCCGACGAACCGCAGAGCGCGCGCAGCGTCGTCACCTTTTCCACCTCGCGCACCGGCGGGCTGGGCGATGCGCTGCCTGCGGGGACGGTCCGCTTTTACATGAAGGATGCATCGGGCGCGCCGCAATTCATTGGTGAAAACAGCGTGGACCATACGCCGATGGGGAGCGAACTCGCGCTGTCCACCGGCGGTGCCTTTGATGTGAAGGTGAAGCCGGTGGTGGAACAGCGCGAGCGTTTGTCGCCGGCCAAATGGCGGTCGCACATGCGCTATGACCTGACCAATGCCAAGGCCGATCCGGTCACGGTCGAACTCACCCAGTCCGGCCTCGATTTCATTTATGATGACACCCGGATCGTCAATGAAAGCCAGCCGTCTCGCCGGGTCAACAGCAATGCGGCGCGCTGGACGGTGACGGTTCCCGCCAATGGGACGGCGACCGTTACGGCTGTCTTCGAAACCCGCTATTGACCAGCTTCGTGCGGCGCTGGCTCTTTCCGTTGCTTGCCCTGTTTCCGGCATCGGTCGGAGCGCATACCGTTGTGACATCGACCCTGGCCGAATCGGCATCGGTGACCGTCTATCGCAATCCCGATCGCGGCGAAGGCGCAATCGATCCCCGATTTCCGGAAGGCTTCGCTCTTATAAGCGAGAAAAGGCGAATCACGCTTCCGGCAGGCGAATCGACGATCCGGTTCGAAGGCGTGGCTGATGGGATGATCGCGGTCAGTGCCGTCGTCACGGGGCTACCGGGCGGTGTCGTCCAGAAAAACCGTGACGCGAAACTGCTTTCGCCCGCGGCGTTGGTCGACGGCACGCTGGGGCGCACCGTCCACCTGCGCCGCACCGATCCGGCGACGGGCAAGGTGACGGAGCAGGACGCCATCATCCGGTCCGCCTCCAGTGAAGCGCTGGTGCTGGAAACGCAGCAGGGCGTGGAGGGGCTGCGCTGCTCCGGCCTGCCGGAAACCGTCACCTATGATTCGCTGCCGCCCGATTTGTCGATTCGTCCTACATTGTCGGTAACGACCAACAGTCCGGCTGCGGCCGAGACGGAGGTGACGCTGACATACCTTGCCACCGGCTTCGACTGGGCGGCGAACTATGTGGCGCGGATCAGGCCCGATGGACGGTCGATGGACCTGTTCGCATGGCTGACCGTGGCCAATGGCAACCAGACGGCTTTTCCGCAGGCCAGCCTGCTTGCCGTGGCCGGGCGCCTGAACCGGACGTCGGATTATGATGCGCTAGTGGAAGACGCGCCGTCTCCCCGGCTGATGCTGCGATGCTGGCGCTTTGAAGGCTATGCTGCTGCCCCCGGCTGGATGGGCGGCGCGCCGCAACCTGCCCCGCCTCCGATGGCCGCCCCGGCCATGATGGCTGCGCGGATGGCGGAGGATATCGTCGTAACGTCGCAGCGTGTCGCCCGGCAGGAAGAGCTGGGCGACCTCAAACTTTATCGCGTGCCGATGGCTGTCGACATCAATCCCAACGCGCAAAAGCAGGTCGCGCTGCTGCACAGGGATAGCATCGCTTTTGAATCCTATTATGCCGCGCAGCTGCTGGCCTCGGACGAAAGCCCGCAGCCACGCCCCCTCCACCGCATGATACGGTTCGACAACAGGGAAGATCGGGGGGCGGGCGTGCCTTTGCCGTCGGGCGGCATCGCCATTTTCGCGCCGCGCGGCGATGAATCGCTGCTGCTGGCGGATTCGCAGATGCGCGACTATGCCAAAGGCGAAACGATCCGTGTCGAAGCGGGAGAAACCACGCAACAGACCATTGTGCAGGAGAGGTGGGGCAAGGGGATGCGCCTGACCCTGGCCAATGCGGCTTCTTCCCCCGCGACGGCGGAAATCGAGATCGCCGATGCTGAAGGGGCCAGACTGGTTTCTCCATCGCGTCGACTTGCCCGGCGCGACGGGCGATGGTTATGGAAAGCCGTTATTCCCGCCAACGGGGCCGCTTCACTGGAATATCGGGTTCGCGAATAGAAGAAGTGCTGGCGTCTAACCTGTCGGCAAGGGGCGCGGGCGATGATGCTCATCCAGCGCCACGAAAGTGAAGAGTCCGCTGGTAAGATCGACCTTGCGCTGGTCCTTGCCGCGTGTCGCCGCCACATCGATGCGGATGCCGATGGACGTGCGGCCCCGCCGTTCCTCATAAGCATAGAGCGACACTATATCGCCCAGCAGGATGGGGGAGATGAACTTCATGCTTTCGATCGCCACGGTCGCCACTGGCCCCTGCGCGATTCGCCCCGCGACGATGCCGCCCGCAATATCCATCTGACTGAGCACCCATCCGCCGAAGATATGGCCGTTGCTGTTGATGTCGATGATGTGCGGAACGACCCGCAGCACTACTTCGCGTTCGGGATCAGTCATCAAGGGGAAATTCGTCCTTCATCCGGTCCATCACCTGTTCGTCATGCCCCGTCCCGCTGGACAGGAAGACCAGCGCCATAAGGCCCGTGCCCAGCATGAAGGTCAACCATACGCCGATAATCGTGGCTATCACCATATGGACCGGCATGGGACCGGTCCATATGGTGAGAAAGGCGAGCGCCAGGACCACGCAAAGCGCGCCGCCCAGGGCCATCCACGCCATGACCCGGCGAAACCGGGACCATGCCGTGGCCGCTATATGCGGATCATCCAGAGCTTCCTTGCGTCTCATCCCTTTTCTTTGGGGAGTGAAAGTGGGATCATCAAGATGTGACGCACAATCTATTGAAAAGGAGGAGGGGTCATGACGGTCGCTGCGATTCTGCAATATAAGGGACGCGATGTCGTTCAGGTGCAGTCGGGAG